>JAZODH010000099.1:0-8335 GCA_045596925.1 Eubacteriales bacterium | reverse complement strand
CAAAAGGTCATTTACAGCAGTAATGGTTAACATATCGAAGAAAACAAAGGAGAATACAATGACAGTATCCGAAAGAAACAACAAGGTAAAACAAATTTTGCAAAGTTTTTATGATAATGCAATGGATAAAGATTGTGTAATAGACGAATCTTCGTACAAAAGTGCTTTGGATGGTCTATTCAAAACAGCAGTTTGGGGATTTCGAGAAATTGTTTTAGTGGTTTTGATTGCAATGAAACTTAACCCCTCTTACAAGGCTTCAGCAGAATTATATGAGTGTAATCCTCGTGCTTTGTTCGAAGGACCTATCAAAGAATTTTTGATAGATAACCGCATACCACATCGAAAATCCGGTCCGCTTAATGTAGCAAAAGCAACTCAAGGGCTAAATGACAGTTGGGCAGCACAACGCCGCCCCAAAGATGTTGCTGACCACGTTGTTAAAATAGTCAAGCTCCTTGAATCATCAACAAGAGTTCTCGTTGACTATATTGGCATTTCCTTATTCAGAAGATTAATTGCTGAATCTGTGTATCTTGAAGAATATAATGTTGAGCGTGACCCTTCTTCCGACCCAGAGGTGTTGTTTTATTTATGTGATGAACTTATACACAAAGCGCCCGATGCGGGAAATACTCCTCAAAAGATTTCGGCACTCCTGTTGAAATACTATCATTTTGGGTTACGCACTGGTGTAGTTGTAACCGGCGGTGACGACAGAGCTTCTGTAACCAGTACTACAAGTAAAAAGCCTGGCGATGTAAACGAAGAGAATCCCGAAGGAGTCATTCTCAAGGTTTACGAAATCACAGTAAAGCCTTTCGACATTGCTCGCATTCGGGATTCTTATGATTGTTTGAAAATATATGAGCAAAACAGCGGTAAATCAATTTCGGAAGTTATTGTGATTTGTCGCCCAGAAGATTGCCCTACGGAAATGAAAAAGAGTAATTTGCATTTATGTATGGGTAGCTATTCTTATAGTGAAATTACTTACTACTATTGGAATATCTCGGAATGGATAGCCGAAACATTGCAAAGAATGACCGCCGAATCAAGAGAATTGTTCTACTTAGCACTGAACACTTATATATCAGACTTTAATACAGCGGAGATCGTTAAAAAGTTGTGGCAAAATTTGAACGAAGAAATCTGAATTATTTTGACTCTTCTCTCAAATACGCTGTCACAGCTTTAGCAACAACTTCGGCAAGCTTACACGGTACGGCATTTCCTATTTGTGTGTAGATCATCCCCTTACTACCACAGAAAACATAATCATCGGGGAAAGTTTGAATTTTGGCAGCTTCTTTTATAGTTATTCGACGCAGTCTGTCAGGAGCTTCTTCAAAGCTTGGCGTGATAGAACCATCCATCAGTCCTTTATGATACTTAACGACCCAATCTTCGGTAGCATCACCATATAAATACTCTTCGTCTATAAACGGAGTTTTGTTTCCGCCCATAGAAGCGGGTAATGTGTTAGCGTATCCGTCAATGTCAATCGGTCGTCCTTGACCATTAAAATACATACCCGCATACGGGGACTTTCGCATAATAGGATGTGTAGCAAAAGTTATTTTTGCAGTACAAGTATGAGGATTGATTTTTGTTCCAGCCCTACCTAATGGTTTGAGCAATTCTCGAATAGTAGGGGCTTTGTGCTTTTGCTCCTCAATTAACGCTTCGATTCGGCTACTCATAAAAGGATTTCTGTCATTTTTTACGCCAACAAAAAATACGCGTTCTCGTTTTTGAGAAACTCCGTACTCGGTGGCATTTAACACAAACGGATAACAAGTATAGCCCAATTCGGCAGTACGCTCGAAATATCTATTTCTAACAGCGTCCCATTTATCCAAAACCCCAAGCGCCTTTACATTTTCCATAACAAACGCTTTGGGTTGAACAATCTCAACAACATCCAAAAAAGTAAAAATCAATTGGCTACGCTCATCTTCGGGATTCATTTTCCCTGCAATTGAGAAACCCTGACAAGGAGGACCGCCGAATATGAGATCGACACCTTTATATTTTTCAAGTTCAGGGAAAGTATTATGAACGTCATCGTTCAGCATAACAGCAGCGGGGCGGTTGGCGCAATATGTTTCGGAAGCTTCCTTCATTAACTCGTTTGCAAGAACAATTTTTACACCAGCTCTTTCAAAACCAACGTCCATTCCACCCGCTCCTGTGAAAAGTGAAATGGCGGTAAATTCATGGCTACTCGCATTCGACTCTATAAATTCCAAAATATCGTTTGGGGTACAAGACAGATAAGCGCAGATTTTTTCAATACTTTCCAATGAAATGTATTCATTTCTTTTCATTCTTGTTAAAATGTTTGCCGATAAATTAGAACCTTTCATTAAAGTGGCAGATGTAATACCTCTGTCAATAAGTTCGTGAAAAAGTTTGTTATAACTGATAGACATGGCAATTCTCCTTTCTACAGCCAACATTATATCACGACTTCGTGAAAAAGTCAACCATTTAGTGAAAATATTTTTGATTGGATTCTCCCTTAACGTGAAAAAATCAATGAACTTATAAAAAGCTTCGGTGTTTTAGGGACAAATGTTACTTTCCACCTATGGAAATGAGACCTTTTGCTTTCACAACCCCCGTTTTTCGGCTTAAATGAGACCTTTTGCTCTCTTGCCCCATGTTGAAAACATAGTCTGTCTCACGAAAAAAGATTAATTATGAAAGGAACCACACCATGACAAAAATGACACCGTTTCGAATGATAGGAAACCTTTACTTTGTGGGAACAAAAGAGGCTTCCTCGCACATAATCGACACTGGCGACGGACTTATTATGATAGACACGGGCTACGCGGAAACCGCTGACGCCATCGTTGAATCTATGGAAATTCTCGGGTTTGGCATAAAGGATGTGAAAATCATTCTTCACTCTCACGGTCATTACGACCACACCCGCGGAACACCGAAAATTCTCAGCCTTGCACCCGACGCAAAGACATATTTGTCCTTTAAGGACATCAAGTACATAGAGGGCTTCACCCCCGATTTTGACATCTGCGACGGAGACGTTATAAAGCTCGGAAATACCGAGATAAAATGTCTGTTCACTCCGGGACATACCGAGGGGTCGGTTTCATTTTTCCTTGATGTTGCGGAAGACGGGCAGACTTACCGTGCCGCGATGTTCGGCGGTTCGGGAACAAATCAGCTGAAAAAAGATTTTATGGATCAATACGATGTTCCATACCGTTGCAGGGGTCTGTTCTTTGACAGCATTGAGCGGTTACTTTGTGAGCAGGTCGACATTATGATCGGAAACCACACCTGGCAGAATCACACGCAGGAAAAATTTGATGCCATGGCGACGTCAGAAAAAAATCCATTCATCGTCCCCGGTGAATGGAACGAGTATCTTCTAAAGCTGAAAAAACAGCTTGAAGAGATCATCCAAAGTGAGATCGGCACGAAATTCGTGACTTATGCCCACCGCGGAGCATCCGAATATTGCCCCGAAAACACTATGATGTCATTCTACATGGGTATGCAGATGGGAGCTAACGGTATCGAGACCGACGTGAGAAAAACAAAGGACGGCGTTCTCGTTCTCTTTCACGACGATACCCTCGACCGTGTTACAGGGGTTGAAGGCAAGATCAGCAATTTTATTTACGAGGAGCTGAAGGCTTTCACCGTCAAAAAAGGAGATATCCACGATAAAATCCCCACTCTTGAGGATTTTCTCGCTCACTTCGCTTACAGAGACATCACCTTTGCCATCGAGCTGAAGTCAGACGGCATCGAAAAAGAGGTTGCCGACCTGATATTCAAATACGGCATTGAAAAGAAAACAGTTGTAACGGCATTTGAGATGGAGCGCATTCGCAAGATAAAGGAATATGCGCCCACACTGCGCACAGGTTTCCTGACAGGAAGAACCGATGATGCCCTGGAAAAAGAGTTGATCGAGATCGGTGCCGACGAGATCTGCCCCAAAGGAAGTGATGTGACGGCTGAAAAAGTCGAAAAGTGGCACCGTCTGGGATTTAACATCCGCGCGTGGGGAATTTCCGACGAGGAAATCATGAAGCAGGTCTACAATGCGGGAGCCAACGGCATGACAGTCAATTTCCCCGACGTTTTGCTTCGATACATAGGCAAAAATTGAGGCAAACCGAAAATCACGGATAAATACCGTTCCGGAAATGGTGTAAACCATTAAAAAAGATTGACAAATCCACGAAAATCTTGTAAAATATTCAAAAATATTAACCCAACGGAGACTGAAATGAAAAAAGTTCTTATTATTACGGCTATCGTTCTTGCCGTTATCGCAGTAGTTTGCCTTGTTGCCGCCCTTTTGTCACAGAAAAAAGATCCCTGGAGAGACTACTACGGAGACGACGAGGTCTATAACATCGAGTTGACCCGCGAGATTGAGGATTTCCCCGGCACCGAGTTCGTGTGGACTGCGGGTTATGTGGGCACAAAGATCGCAAACGGCGTAAATTCTTTCATCTACGGTTTTCCTGTCTGGAACGTATTCTTCCGCGACTTCACAGGTGATGGTCATGACGACATCTGCGTTACCATTTCGGTAGAGGACGACGGAATCGAATCAGACAGGATCATCATTCACGACTATCTGACCAACATAGGTTACGAGGTGTCCGATCCCGGAAACTACAACTTCCGCCTCAAAGAGGAAAAAGGCGAGCTGATAGCAATAAGGGAAAGCGCTTCCGATAAGAAAGATTCCGTTAGCGGAAAGATCGTTTTTAACGACGTATACATGATATTCGAAGAAACAAAATGAAAATAGAAAATCTGGCGGTCTCTGGCTTTGATTCTGCCCTGATGACCGTCAAGGCAAAGGGATACGTTTACAAAAATCCCTGCAGAAAGTCAAACGGCTTGATGATCGTGCGAAGCGGTAGGGTTCGGTACTTTCAGAGTGGGGCGACCTACGTTTCCGACCCGGGGCACGTGCTCCTGATCCCCGCGGGTGCAGATTACAGTCTTGTCTGCGACGAGGACTCGGAAACCTACGTCATAAATTTTCTCAGTCCTACTGTGTCAGAGGAGATCCTTTCCCTTGAATGCACGGAAGAACTTTTTAACGATGCCGAATTTATAATTTCCAATTTTGACGGAAGCATCGCAGACAGATTTTCCTCGATAAGCAGACTTTACGCTATACTCTCCAGGCTGTTTGACGACAGCAAAAAAGAAATACCGAAAATTATAAAAAAGGGCGTTGAACACATTGACTCAAACGTCTATGATACTGCCCTCACCGTCGGAGCGGCGGCAAGGTGCGCGAGTTTAAGCGAGGTATATTTCAGGCGAGTGTTCGGAAAGCACTTCGGAATATCTCCCCTTAAATACATACAGGAAAAACGCATATCTCACGCCAAACGTCTGATGACAGACAGATTGGTGAATCTGGAAGGTATCGCGCTTGAGTGCGGATACACCTCGATCTACAGCTTTAGCGCGGCGTTTAAGAAAAAAGAAGGCGTATCACCCTCACAATTCAGAGAAAAATACGGAGAACTTTGAGTTCTCCGTATTTTTGTTTCGTTTTGATTAAATTTTGTGTCGGTTTGAATATTTTATTTTATGTTTTACTGTGATAGAATCAAGAAAAAGGAGGAAATCCCATGAAAAGATTCCTGTTTGAAAATCTCTACGAAAAACCGCCGCTTACCGTTTCTATCTCGGCACCGACACCCGTCGAGGTGATCTGTCGCGCAAGAAACGCGCTCTATAACGGCGCAGACGCTTTTCTTTTTCACCTTGAAAACCTTGATCCCGAGTTTTGGGACGAAAAAAGTTTCGGGGAAATATTTTCCGCCTGCGAACGCAAACCTGTAATGGTCGTTTGCTATCCGAATACTTCACACACGCAAGCCTTAACGGACGACGAGCTGTTTGAGATCGAGCTTACCGCTGTCCGTGCAGGTGTCTCCTGCGTCGACATTCGAGGAGATATGTTCGACCGAGGCGCCCCGAGAGAGCTTACAATGAAGCCTGAAGTTATCGAAAAACAGAAAAAAACCATCGAAAAAGTACACGAGATGGGTGCGCAGGTCATAATGTCCTGCCACGTTACTGGCGAGTATCTTGATACCGCAACGCTCCTCACCATAGGCAAGGAAATACAGTCCAGAGGTGCGGACATTGTCAAGATTGTCATGAATGCATATAGCGAGGAGCAAATGGTAGAGGCCTACACCTCGACTTACCGTCTCCACCGCGAGCTTGAGAAGCCCGTACTTCATCTTCTCGCTGGCAAGTACTGCCAGACACACAGAATGCTTGGCGCGGCGCTCGGTTCCTGTCTTTCATTCTGTGTTGACAGTTACGATCAATATCAGAATCGAGTGAAACCAAAGCTCAGTGCCATGAGAGCAATTTACGACAATCTGCAATACTATCATTTTGAATAAAGGAGATAAAGTTATGTACGAGGAATTCAAAGGCAAAACCATACTTATAACGGGAGCCTGCTCGGGTATGGGGCTGGCTACCGCTCACAGCTTTGCCGAGCTTGGGGCAAACGTAGTAATGCTTGACGTAAACGAAGAAAAGCTCAAGGAAGAAAGCTCTGCACTTTGCGCCAAGGGTTATTCCGTTATCGGTCTTGTGTGCAACGTCAGAAGCTACGAGGAAATACAAAACGCCGTTGACACAGCGGTGAAAAAATTCGGCGGAGTTGACTTTACGGTCAGCTATGCAGGCGGTTTCCCGGGCAGAGTTTGCAACGATCCGAATCCCTTCTGGGAGCGTTCCCTCGAGACGCTTGAATGGGGGATAGACGTCAATTTCCGCGCTCCTATGTACATGGTCCGCGCCGTGTTCCCCGTGATGAAGGAGCAAAAAAGCGGTGTTATTATCAACATCGGCTCCATCGACGGCATGACGGGTGCTGCCGGAGCGCTTGATTACAGTGCGGAAAAAAGCGGGCTTATCGGTCTGACGAAATCCACCGCACTCATGGGTGCGCCGTATGGTGTTCGTTGCTGTATGATCTCGCCCGGTCCCGTGCTTACCCGCGCCGCAATGGCCTCTATGAAAACACCGCTCGGTTATGCGGCAGAGCCACAGGAGATCGTTGACATGGTAATGTATCTCTGCTCGTCGAAGGCTCATTCGATTACGGGAGACAACTACCTCATTGACGGCGGAAGAGCCTGCGGAGCGCAGAATTAAAAAAGGAGAAAAAATGAAAGCAATACTTGTAAAGGAAGACAAATCTCTGGTTTGGGAGAACGTGCCCGACCCTGTTATAAAAAATGACGAATGTCTTATAAAGATACATTATGCCGCACTGAACCGCGCGGATCTGATGCAAAGAGAGGGCAACTATCCCCCGCCCGCGGGCTGTCCCGAATGGATGGGACTTGAGATTTCGGGTACTATCGAGAAGATCGGCGACAGTGTTCCCGCCGATTTCAAAATGAAGGTTGGAGACAAGATCTGTGCTCTGCTTGGCGGTGGCGGTTATGCGGAATACGTAGCGGTCAAATACGATATGCTCATGCCGATCCCCGAGAATTGCACCATGGCGGAGGCTGCATCGATGCCCGAGGCATTTGCCACGGCTTATCTCAATCTCTTCATTGAGGGCAAAATTCAGAGTGGCAACACCCTGCTCATGAACGCGGGCGCAAGCGGACTTGCGAGCGTGGTCATTCCAATGGCAAAGGCGTTCGGTATCCGTGTTATAACCACCGTCATCAAGGACGAGTTTATTGACAAAATCAAGCATCTGGGCGCAGACGTGGTGGTAAACACGGCAAAGACAGACATCACCGTGGTACTGAAAGCCGAGCTTGAAGCAGGTCACCCCGTAGACGTTGCCATTGGCTGTCTTGGCGGTGAGATCATGGGCAAGTGTCTCCATTATCTGAGCCACGGCGCTCGTTGGATCATGATCGCAACTCTTGCAGGTGATCTGACGCGGCTTAATATGAGAAACGTATACGTTCGCAACGTCCGTATCATCGGAAGCACACTTCGTTCAAGAACGCCCGAAGTCAAGGCGCAAATTCTCTCCGAGCTTGTAGAGAACGTATGGGATAAGGTGGCAACCGGCAAGGTCAAGCCGACAATTTACAAAATTCTCCCCATAACCGAGGCGGAAGAAGCGCACGCTATTCTCTACCGCGGCGAAAACGTAGGAAAAGTCGTTCTGCACGTTGCGGACTAAGAAAAAAGGAGCCTTACGGCTCCTTTTTATTTTTTAGATATCTCCGCCACGCATAGTAGGCCACCAGCGCAACGCCGCACACGGCGGCAAAATATCCCAAAATAATTGCAAAAGCAATATACGCCAAGGCGTCCC
>JAZODH010000098.1:0-9596 GCA_045596925.1 Eubacteriales bacterium | reverse complement strand
GCATCGGAGTCGCCGGGACAGCCCGAGAATCCGATAACGGTATCAACGCCAAGCTTCTCTGCAAGCAGAATTGCATTGCGGAAGTCCTCGTCATACATTTTTGCCACGTCCTTCTTAGGATGCAGGGGGTTGCCGTGGCATGCGAGTGCGCAGATCTCAACATCGTACTTCTTGAAGGTTGCAACGAACTCGTCATACTTTGCAGGATCGGCCAGAAGCTCTGCAGGATTGCAATGAGCCTTTCCGGGATATCCGCCCGCGCCGATCTCGACTGTATGTACGCCCAAGCCCGAGAGGATCTTCAAAGTTTCGTCCAGGCTCTTTGCGCCGTAAAGATTTGCTAAAACACTGAGTTTCATATGTTTTCAGTTCCTTTCAATAAATTTTCGTTGTATATATGATACACTTTTTTCCTCCCGATTTCAAGATGTTTTTTGAATTTTTTAATACATATTGGCAGTATGCACAAATACTCGGTCACTTTTTTGTGCATACAAGAGATTGACTTTTTATTATCTTCAATTAATTTAAATAATACTTGCTAATTTTGCTTTTTTGTGGTACAATAATATGAATATATTACGAGGTGAATATGAAGATAATTTGCGGAAAGGAATTAAACGGCAAAACGGTCAAAAGTCTGCTGTCCGAGCTGAATTTTTCGGCAAAAACCATAACCGCGCTGAAGAAAAAGCCGCATGGCATCACCGTTGACGGTCGGCATGTAACGGTGCGGCACGTCTTGAGATGCGGCGAGGTGCTCGCTCTCGATATTTCGGACGAGCAGTCCAGCCGGAACATCGTTCCGACACCTCTTCCCATTGACGTTCTTTTTGAAGACGAGTCCGCCATTGCCTCAAACAAACCGCCGTTCATGCCCACGCACCCATCTCACGGGCATTACGACGACACCCTGGCAAACGCCCTTTGCCACTATATGCAAAAGAGCGGCGAGCCCTTCGTCTTCCGTCCCGTGAACCGACTTGACAGAAACACCAGTGGCGTAGTCCTTGTGGCAAAGGACCGAGTTTCGGCGGCTTCCCTCTCCGAAAGTCTGCAAAAGGGGCTTATGGCAAAAAAATATCTGGCGATCCTTGAGGGAGTGCCCTCGGAAGCTCATGGCAGAATAGAAACCTACATTCACCGCCGTCAGGAGAGCATTATCTACCGCGAGGTTTGTCCCGAGAGTCCCGGTGCGGACTACGCGCTGACCGAATTTGAGGTGCTTGAGGTTTCGGGCGGTCACTCCCTTGTTTGCGCTTCCCCCATAACGGGAAGAACCCACCAATTAAGGCTTCATTTTGCGCACATCGGCTGTCCCATCGTCAGTGACGATCTTTACGGCTCGGAATCCGATGTGATCGGTCGCCAGGCACTTCACGCTTATTCTCTTACCTTTCCCCGTCCGCGGTCGGGCGAGGAAATAACAGTTCGGGCACCCCTGCCCGATGATTTCAAGGAGGCTTTGTTAAAACTTGGATTCAAATATGAACAATGAGCTCTCGGAGCTTCTCACCTTAGACGAGATCGAGGAGCCGAATTATAAACTGCCGAAGTTTTCGATAGTTTTATTTATTGCCGCAGGCGTTACCGCCCTGCTCCACGTGATCTCCGCAAACTCCGAGGCGTTTTCGGATTTCATCAACCAAAACGTCAGCCGTTGGGTCAGATTCTTGCTTGCCCACGTGACAAATCTTATTCCCTTTTCCTTTGCCGAGATGCTTATCATCGGTCTGCCGATCATTTTCGTTACACTATGCGTTTATTCGGTGAAAAAATATTCGGACACAACACGGCATATGCTTGTCTTTATCGGAATCGCTCTCTCGCTGCTGTCGGTCTTTTACACCCTGTTTTTCTGGGGCTTTGGCGTAGGCTACAACGGCGCGCCCTTGGAGGACAAGCTGGAGCTTGAGCGCGCGCAGGTAAGTGCGCAGGAGCTGAAGGAGACCGCCGAGATACTTATCGAAAAGACAAACGAGGCGGCGCAGGACGTAATCTTCCGCAAATCGGGATTTTCGGTCATGCCTTACAACATAGGAGAGCTTAGCGACAAGCTCTGCGAGGCTTACGAATCGTCATACAAAAAATACGACTTCATCACTCCTCTGACGAGTAATCTTAAGCCCGTTATTTTGAGCGAGCCGTGGGCTTACACTCACATTACGGGAGTCTACTCATATTTCACGGGCGAGGCGAACATAAACGTAGCCTTTCCCGACTACACCGTCGCCTACACGGCGGCGCACGAAATGGCGCATCAGCGAGGCATTGCCCCCGAGGACGAGGCCAATTTTGTGGCGTTTCTGGTCTGTCTCGAATCGGACGACCCGTACATTCGCTACAGCGGTTACGCAAATATGCTGGAATATGTGCTGAACGCCCTCTACCGCGCCGACAGCAAGGCTTACACCGAACTTTACAGGCACATCGACAACACGATCCGCCGCGAATTTGCCGCTTACAGCGATTTCTTCTCAAAATACCGCGACTCGGCGGCAAGCAACGTCGCAGACAAGGTGAACGACACCTATCTTAAGCTCAACGGAACCGAAGGATCAAAGAGCTACGGACTTGTGGTGGACATTGCCGTGGCTTACTACAAAAACAGTGAAAACAGATAAATGCGACTCTGTCGCGGAAAGGAAAGAACGTGAAAAAATTCAAGAGATATTTGAGAATACTGTCCCTTGTTCTTGCCCTGGCGGCGATACTTGCGGTCTTTTCTCTGCCGCGGGCAGAGGAATATTCTGTGCCCACCCTTTACATCGACAACCGCGCCTGGCATATGTATTCTCTTTTCCCCCTTACCGAGCAGAACGGAGCTTACCTTGTTCCCTCCTCCTTTTTCGGAGCGGTCGACGGGGTCGAGATAACCTTTGACGACGCCCGCTCCTGTCTGCTCATTCAGCGCGGAGAGAATTTTATTTCGGTAAACACAAAAACCCTCAATGCCCTGCTCCACACGGGCGAGGTCATACAGACCGCGGTATCTCTTATAAATGACGAATACTTTATCGACTCCGCCCTTTGCGCACGGGCGCTGGGCTTCACCGTTGAGGTGGCGGAGTTCTACGAGAAGACTGTTTTGAGAATAAAGACACACGATGATCTGCTTGATTTTGCCACGCTGGTGGAAAGGAATCAGGTCTCGCAAAGCGCACTTCCCGACAGAACCGACACGCTTCAGGGCGTGGTGAAAAGGCAGAAAAAAAATCTCTCCTTTGTAGCGGATTTCACAAGAATGAACTCGGAGGATCAGGCGGCGTTTAACGCTTTTCTGGCGGAAAACGATCTGAGTGCGGCAGTGATCGTCGGGGAAAGCAATCTGACGGACGGCGACCTGCTCAAAAACGTTATTTCCGCCAACGCACAGGGCTGCAGCTTTATAATCCGGGCAAACAACACCATTGAAGTCAGCGAATGCAATCGCCTTCTGGAAACTCTTCTGAAAAACAGGACTCGGCTCGTCTCCGCGCCCGACAGTCTGAAGCTCGCTCTCGACTCTATAGGCTACATTCCCCGAGGACAAGCGGACGCAAAGGTAGGAGCAGATCCCGCAGGCTTTGAATTTACAAATCTCACGACGGTCGAAATAACGAATTTCACCGCGCAAACGAAAAGAAATGCAGAAAAATGGACTGCGGCGGCCGAGGAAATGGGCGTTTTCATACGCGCACTCAGCCCCAGAACAGGAAACTGAAAGGATTTTACAACATGAGCGCAAATGAAAAAAAGAAGATCCTGATAGTCGAGGACGAGAACAACATAGCTCAGCTTCTGGCGGTCAATCTCATGCTGGGAGGCTACGACTACGACATTGCTTACGACGGAGAGGCAGGGCTTGAAAAGGCTCTGACAGGTCAGTTCGATCTTATCCTCCTTGACCTGATGCTTCCCAAGCTCAACGGCTACGAGGTCTGTGCCAGAGTCCGTGAAAAGCTGAACACACCGATCATCATGGTGACCGCGCGAGAAGAGGAAAAGGACAAGATCTTAGGGCTTGATACGGGAGCCGACGACTACGTAACAAAGCCTTTTTCCGTGGGCGAGCTGATGTCCAGGATCAAGGCAAACATACGCCGTTCGTCAAGTGAGACGGACATAAGGGAAACGAGCGGCGAGGCTCCCTTCGGCGACGTTATCCGCGTCCGCGACCTGTCCATCGACCTTGGCAAATACGATGTGACCCTGGGAGGCGAGCCTGTTTCACTTTCAAAGCAGGAATACGAGCTTATTTCCTTCCTGGCAAAAAATCTGGGCCAGCCCTACACCCGCGAACAGCTCCTGGAAAAGGTCTGGGGATATGAGGGCTTTCTGGGCGATATCCGTGCGGTGGATGTCACGGTCTCACGTTTGAGGGCAAAGATCGAGCGCGATCCCTCCAACCCCGAATATCTGCTGACAAAGCGCGGAATCGGATACTATCTCAAGTAAAAACGAAAAGGATTTACCGATATGCATAAAAGTCTTTATTCAAAGATCGTCCTTATATTGGTGGTCTTTATCATAACAGTCATGTGCGTGGTGGGCGTGGTCATTCTGAACAACACCTACACCTACTATTCGGGAGACTTCTCTTCGACCATGAGGGAGAATTTCAGTGAGAGCAGTCCGCTTTATTTGTCGCTGAAGGAGTCCATTGACGGCGAGAACTACGTTCAGCGCCAAAAGGAGACTCTCCTCTCTTACAGCGGTCTTCTGGGAATTGACGAGAGCCGAAACTATTTCATTCTCGACATGAACGGCAATTTCCTCGAAGGCTCGGACTCAACGCTTGGAAAGTCCCTTGACAAGACTCCCAATATAATTTCCGCCATGGGCGGCGAGACATCGGGAATACAACTCAGCGGCGTGGATTATCTTGACTACGCCACCGTTATCCACGGTGAAAACACCTCCTGCATAATCTACGTAAAGGACACACAGGAAGACACCCGCGAGCTGAGCTGGATACTTTTTACCATCATTCTCCAGTCCCTGCTCATCGGTCTTATCATCGCTATTATCATGGCGTTCTTCCTGTCAAAGGCCATCACAGCACCCATTCAGAATCTGACAAAGGGTGCTCAGCTCGTTGCCTCGGGAAATTTCGATTACAACATAGAGACTCATTCCACCGACGAGATCGGCGTACTCACGGGCACTTTCAACCACATGAGAAAAATGCTCAAGAATACCATTGCCGAGGTGTCGGGCGAGCGTGAAAAGCTGGAGACGGTGTTCTCGCAGCTTCAGGCGGGCGTCATCACCTTCTCGGACACGGGAAAGGTACTCAACATCAATAATTTTGCGCTTGAGCTTTTGGGCGACAAGTACAACGAAAAATTCGATCTGACTACCCTGCTCTCCATCTTCGATATTCGGAGCGACAGCCCGTCGGGCGACGCGCTGACCGAGGAAAACGGAGAGGACGGAAACATTATTTTCGACGAAGTCGTTTTCAACGGTAAGGTCATCGAGGTCAACTTCGGCGGCATCCGTTACAGCGACCGCGGCAATATGAGCGACGGAGTTATCACCGTCATTCACGACGTGACCTCACGATACGAGCTTGATAAGGCTCGCCGAGAGTTCGTTGCAAACGTCTCTCACGAGCTTCGCACTCCTCTGACCTCCATCAAGGGCTCCTGCGAGACCATTCTCCAGCACCCCGAGCTGCCCGAGGATATCAAGATCAAGTTCCTTGAAATGATCGACAGCGAAAGCACCCGAATGACGGGCATCGTAAAGGATCTGCTGACCCTGTCCCGCCTTGACAACAAGAGGACAAAGTGGCAGATAAGCGAATACAACATAAACGAATCCCTGTCCCACCTGTGCAACGTCATGACTGTGGACGCTACCACTCACGGTCACCAGCTCCTGCTCAAGACCGACAAGAGTCTCCCTCTCATCACTGCAGACAAGGACAGAATAGATCAGGTCATCGTAAACATAATCTCGAATGCAATAAAATACACCCCCGACCATGGCACTATCGCCGTCAGCTCTTCCCTGCTCCCCGGTGAGCGCGTGTCCGTCAAGGTCATCGACAACGGTCTGGGTATCCCCGAGGAAGATCTGCCCAGAATTTTTGAGCGCTTCTACCGCGTTGAAAAGGCAAGGACCACAGACACAGGCGGAACGGGTCTGGGACTTGCCATCGCAAAAGAGCTTATTGAGGCTCACGGCGGAAGTATTGAAATATCAAGCAAAATGGGCGTGGGAACAATGGTCGAGATCATTCTCCCCATCAGAACGAAACTCAGAAACGAAGAGGATTGAAAATAAAAGCACAAGGAGGCAAGACAATGAAAACAATAAAGTCGCAAAGAGCGACAGAAGCGCTGAAAACAGTTTTGATATGCTTGCTTTTCCTTTGCGCCATTGCACTTTCGGCTATGTACTTTTACCGCTCGGGATTCCTTTTTTCGCAGAACAACACCGCAGGCGGTGCATCAGACGCCATCTCCGATGCGGAGATGGGCGTGCAACAGCTTGAGGGCTTGATACTGCCCGAATCGGTGGCGGTAAAGCCATACGGCAAGCACACCTACGCCATAACTCAGGGTGAGGGATACATGCAGCTCATCTACCGACAGGTCTGCAAGGATCTTGCCCTGGCGCTGAGCGACGGCTGCACTGCAACGGTCTCGGACGACGAGACCTGGGAGCAGGCTTGCATGGAGGAGGATTTTATCCTTGTCAAATACCACGCGCCGATCAGCCATTCGGTAATATATGCCGATGCGGCGAGTGCGCTCGGCGAGGACGCTCTGAAAAACGGACTCAAAACAAATATCGGCGCGGTAGACCAGATATTCATCTTTCCCGACAGAACAGGTCAAGGTGAGATATTCGCCATTACCCGAGGTCAATACGGACAGGTATTCGTACTCTCTTTGATCGAGGAGGCAAGCTCACGGGACACGGTCAGGGCCGAGGATTTTGAGATCTACGTCAACGCCTCCGCAATGACGCCGGCAGATCTGTACCGCCACACAGGCAACAGAGAGGATATTCTCTGCAGCACCGTTTTCCACAGTTACGGGTTGAACACTCAAAAAATATCCCTCTCGGAGGGATTTTCGGGCATACTTGAGGATACGGCACTGGTCAATTCCGTGGCGACGTTCTTTGACATCAACCCCGACAAGAGCGGAAATTACCTCGATGAAAAAACGCAAAGTATCGTCTACGTTGCCACTCACGGCAGTTTGCACGTGGGAGAAAGCACCATCAGCTACTCGGCAGCCGGAGACGCAGGCGGAATTCCTCTGACAAATTACTCGGACGCCTTTGCAAAGAACGGAGTGACTACCTCCGAGGCTATCCTGCTCTCTCAAGCTTTCATTTCGGGCTACGACGACCTTGACCGCAGATTTCTGGGCGGCGACGCACACCCGGTTCTGTCTGCCGTTTATTCGGACGGCAGTACGGTGACGCTGGAATATATCTACTGCTATTCAAACGTCGAGATCGAGGGCTCGGGTACAGCTTGCAAGTTGAGCCTAAAGAACGGAAAAATAGTCAGATTTGAAGCAGGAAGCAATATTTATAACGTGTCCGAAGGCGGCGAGCGCCGCCAGAGCCTGTCTCCCGAATGGGTGCTGAATATGTCCCTTCCACAGGTCGGCGACGGACTTTACACCATGAAATACCGTTACCGCGTCTCGGATATGTTTGCCGAATGGACGGCGGTCAAAATAAAGTGAAGCTGAATTCCCGCCGCTTTCGCGGCTGAACGGAGTTTTAACAAATGAGTTGGAAAAACATAAAAACCTTTATGATAGCGCTTCTCCTCATAGCCTGCACGGTCATCGGTACCATGCTGTTGCTTGGCGGAAAACAAGAGCCATACACCAAGGAAGCTCTTGAAAAATCCGCCGAACTTATGAAGGAGAACGGAATTACGGTGGACAGCAGTCTGCTCAAAGGTGACTTTGAGAACATGAAGCTCTACCGCTTCACACTTCCCCGCGACTATCCCGAGCAGGTGGCGCAAAAGCTGGTAAACGGGAACGTCACGGACGTTTTCACCGTCCCCGGCGGGGTCGAGTTGCGCACCGACATGGGAGAAATTCTATACGTGGGCAATGATTTCACGGTGGAATACAGCTGTACCACCCCGTCGGTCACCGAGACTGAAATACAGGAGCGTCTTTTGCCGCAGGCAGAATCGCCCCGATTCGGGCTGCGCCGTCAGGGCGGCGAAGGGACGCAGGATGCCGTCTTCACTCAGACCCTCAGCAATTTCCCGATTCCCGAAAATGAAATCAGTTGCCGTTTTGTGGACGGAAAGCTCGCTTCCCTGTGGGGTAAATGGTGCTTTCCCGACAAATGCAGCACTTTTTCGGCACAACTTCGCGACTATCTCAATATAATGTTTACTGAGAGAGAAAGAGTCGCCGCCCAAAGTTCCGAAAGCGCGACCAAGAAGAGTCTCACCGTAAATGCACTCGAAAAATGCTATGGTATCGAAAATACCGACAGCAAGACCACGTTTGTGCTCGTCCCATCCCTGAGCATTGTCTACAAAGAGGGTGAGCGGGCTATCCACAGCGCTGTGGCAGGCTGAGATCTGCTGAAATATGAATTTATATCGTCGGAATTGATATTTATTTATCAATGTGTGAGTGAATATACAAATTTTGTTTAACATTTCGTCTTCATTTGCGTACAAATTATGATATAATATAAAGAGGGCAACTGCGCCATGTGCGCAATTTTACCCACGTTTACCGAAAATGAACATTACCTTTTACATATAACCGAAAAAGCAGAGGTTTTACTCAATGGAAAAATACATAGTTAACGGCGGAAATCCCCTCTACGGCGACGTTGAGATAAGCGGGATGAAAAACGCCGCGCTTCCTATACTTATTGCAAGTATTCTCACCCGTGAGAAGTGCGTAATAGAAAACCTGCCCAAGATAAGCGACGTAAAGAAGACTCTCGACATTCTCACCGCCATGGGCGCCGTTGTCAGAGAGGTGGGAGACGGAGCTGTGGAGATCGACTCCGCAAACGTAAAGGGCGGAATTTCCCCCTATTCTCTCGTCAGCAAGATGCGCGGTTCTACCTATCTTATCGGCGCGGAGCTTGCTTGCTTTGGCCACGCGAAGGTAGGCTGGCCCGGAGGTTGTGACTTCGGTCAGAGACCTATCGACCAGCACATCAAGGGCTTTGAGGCTCTTGGCGCAACCGTTGAGATCGACACCGACGAGGGATTTATCTACGCAGATGCCGACAACGGCCTGCACGGAAGCTCAGTCTATTTTGACGTGGTTTCGGTGGGTGCTACCATAAACGTGATGATCGCGGCTGTCCTTGCAAAAGGAAAGACCGTTATCGACAACGCCGCAAGAGAGCCTCACATCGTTGACCTGGCAAACTTCCTTAATACCTGCGGCGCTAACATTACGGGTGCGGGAACAAACGTCATAAAGGTTAAGGGTGTAAAAGAGCTTCACGGCTGTACCTACGCTATTATTCCCGATATGATAGAAGCGGGAACCTATATGCTTGCGGCGGTCGCCACGCACGGCAAGATCAAGATAAACAACGTAATTCCAAAGCATCTTGAATCTATTTCATCAAAGCTTGAGGAAATG
>JAZODH010000097.1:0-5966 GCA_045596925.1 Eubacteriales bacterium | reverse complement strand
ATCGTTGCGGCAAACGGCACAAGAAAGGATTTTATCGCCGATCAGATAATCGCAAAACAGCCCAAGGTGGTTGGCGTTTACCGCCTGACCATGAAGGCAGGCTCGGATAACTTCCGCCAGTCCTCGATCCAGGGCGTTATGAAGCGCATCAAGGCAAAGGGCATCGAGGTTGTCGTTTACGAACCGACCATGAAGGAGTCCCATTTCTTCAACAGCCGTGTCATTGCCGATCTTGACGAGTTCAAGAAAATATCCGACGTTATTTTAGCAAACAGATACAGTGACGATATTGCCGACGTGCTTGACAAGGTGTATACAAGAGACCTTTATTTCAGAGATTAAGCAACGAAAATTTTTCGCAAATAAATCCGTTGCAATCATTTGAAAAGCTGATACAATAAGAGGACAAGGAGGTGTTCTTTTATGAATATCACAGCAAACTTTTCAAAAATCACAGGCAAAATAAAGCCCATGCACGCAGTAGGTCAGCCCCCTTTTCTCGGATGCAACGACAGGTTCTTCCACTATCTCACCGAAGCGGGGATCCCTTATTCACGCCTGCACGACGGCAAAGGATGGCAGGGCAGTACTTCTCATTGCAAATCTTGGCGATGAGACCACGGCGGAGCTGTCTCTTGACGGCGTTGATCCGGCGTCGGCTGAGGTGCTGATGATTGACGATACTTACCATTATAGCCCAACTGGTAAACGAATAGACAGCGGCAAGCTGACCCTTCCAAAGCACAGCTGCGTGGAGATACGGTTCTCATAAAATTTATCGAATTTTAACAGGAGGTTGCCATGGAGCAGAATCTGACACAAATACTTTTTGCGCTCTTGCGTTCTGCCATTCGTGGCACCGCGCTGACCGAGGCGGAAAAGACTCTCTTTTCAAAGAAACTTTTGCCCGATCTGATGAGGCTTTCCAAAAGACACGACGTGGCACACCTTGTGGCACTTGGTCTCAAGAAAAACGAACTGGTCACAAAAGAGGACGGTGAGGTCGAGACCGAGATTTTACGCGCTGTATTCAGATACGAGCGCTTAAATCACGATTACGAGAAGCTCTGCTCCGCACTTGAGACGGCAGAGATCCCGTTTATTCCGCTGAAAGGCTCTGTGCTCCGCGCATATTATCCCGAGCCTTGGATGAGAACAAGCTGTGACATCGACGTGCTTGTTCACCGAGAGGACATTGAGAAGGCAATATTCTGTCTGACGGAAAATCTGAAATACACCGAACACGAAAGAGGAACTCACGATATTTCTCTTTTCAGCCCTCTGAAAAATCACGTTGAGCTTCATTTTGACCTGGTTGAAGAGGGAAGGGCTAATAACGCCATTGAAATTTTGCGTTCGGTGTGGGAGGACGCATCTCCCCGTGGCGAGAGCAAATATTGGCTTGAGATGAGCGATCCTTTTTTCTACTTTTACCACGTTGCTCACATGGCAAAGCATTTTGAGCTTGGCGGGTGTGGTATTCGGCCGTTCATAGACCTTTATATACTTGACCGAATCGAGCCGGCGGACCGCGACGGGCGTGATAGGCTTCTTGCTCAGGGCGGACTTTTGAAATTTGTCGAGGCGGCAAGAGAGCTGAGCCTCGTGTGGCTTGAAGAAAAAGAGCCGAGCGGGCTGTCCTTTAAATTGCAGAATTTTCTGCTTCACGGCGGTGCTTACGGCTCATTTGACAACCGCGTGGCGCTTCAGCAAAAGAAAAATGGAGGTCGCGTGGGATACATGCTGTCAAGAGCGTTTATTCCTTACGAGCGCTTGGTCAGATATTACCCGATCCTCGAAAAGCACCGCTGGCTCATGCCTTTCATGCAGGTGAGACGGTGGTTCATGCTTCTTCGCCCCGAGGTGGCGAAGATGGCAAAAAGAGAGATCGCAGTCAACAGTCAAATGGAAGGCTCCGTTGCCGATCAAATGAATGATTTTTTGAATGAAATAGGCCTTTGATAAAAGACTCCCGAAAGCATCTGCTTTCGGGAGTCTTTTAAACTCTGAAAATATAGCTTGAATAGAACTTTGCCAGACCGATGGCAGGGAAGGAGAGCAGGCACCAGAAAAGGCTGAAAAGCAGGCAGATCTGCCCCTTATAATTGAGTGGAATCTGCGAATAGTCCCACACGTTCCAGCCCAGGCGCAGGTTGACGATCTCACCTGCGCCAAGCTCCACCGCCGTGATGATGACTCCGCCCAAAATACAGCCAAGTACGATCGGCATTGTAGGGAAGATGCGGTACATCAGATAGATGAGATAAAAGCAGACGCCCCCTGCTATTGCCATGCTCCAATGAGAGCGTCCGCGCCACAGCATCTCGATACCGTAATAGATGACCGCGCCCGTGAGAAAGGTCAGAAAGAACTCGGATACGGGAAGACTTTGGAAAAACGATTTTACGTGCATAATTTTTACCTTCTTTTTCTTGCTAAGGATATTTTGCACAGAACGGACGGATTTAATCATGTAAAAATAAAAATTTAGGTATTGTAAAATCGGGAAATATCTGCTATAATAATAAAATAGAGTAAAATGGAGGGGGAGCGTGCCGTGAAAAGAACAGATTTTGCGCAAAAAGCCCAAGCATGCGGACGTCTTTTGATGTCCCGCCGCGGCAACGTCACAAAAATAGTTCTCGCTTTCCTTTTCAGCGTTACGTGCGCAGTTCTCGTCATGATGGCATGCGACGCAGTCTGCGTTTATTTCGTTTCCAAACGGTTTGAGAGCGCGGCGACGGTTTTGAGTCTTGCGGCGGCATTGACGGTCTACGCCATGGCAGACGTTATGCTTTTGCGTTTGGGTATTCGTGCACAAGTGAGCAGGATCGATCTCTTTGACTTTGGAAAAAAAGGAAAGGGAAGCGGTCTGGGAGCATCGGTTGCCGCGGGGCTTGGTTTTTTGATTCAAGCGGCGGCGCTCACGTTCTTTTACGCTTACGTTGAGGTCTTTTCTCTCTACGTTTCCCGAGTGCTCGGACCGGCGATCCACGGGCTTTGCACGCTTCTGACGGCCTTTTTGGTCTGCGTTATCGTTTTTTATATGGGCACGGGGGTGTTCTTTTTGGGAGCGGTTGCCGAGCGTGGGAAAAAAGGCGTTTTTGGATTGCTCATCGCGTCGCAACGTGCGGCGAGAGGGAATCGGCTCAAGGTGGTGAAATTCGTGTTGAGCTTTGCACTGTTAACCTTCCTTTCCCTGTTTTCATTGGGAATACTTTTCTTCGTTTACGTTTTACCGTTATATATACTGTCCTACGGAGCATTCGTTTCCGAGGTACTTGACAATAAGGAGTGTTGATTATGAATAAGGAAAAGTTTTATATTACCACGGCTATCGCTTATGCGTCCAGAAAGCCTCATTTCGGCAACACATACGAGGTCATCATGACCGACGCCGTTGCAAGATACAAGAGACAGAGAGGATACGACGTTTTCTTTCTGACGGGCACGGACGAGCACGGTCAGAAGATCGAGGACATCGCAAAGGAAGCGGGTGTTACACCACAGAATTACGTTGACTCGGTTGCGGGTGAGATCAAGGGTATCTGGGATCTGATGAACACAAGCTACGACAAGTTTATCAGAACCACCGACGACTATCACGTTAAAAGCGTTGAGAAGATCTTCAAGAAGCTCTACGACAAGGGCGATATTTACAAAGGACATTACGAGGGCTGGTACTGTACTCCCTGCGAGTCCTTCTTTACCGACACACAGGCTGAAGGCGGAAAGTGCCCCGACTGCGGTCGTGAGGTGCAGAAGGCAACCGAGGAGGCTTACTTCTTCAAGATGGGCAAATATGCGAACAAGCTCATCGCTCACATTGAAGCAAACCCCGACTTCATTCAGCCTGAATCGCGCAAGAAGGAAATGGTAAACAACTTCCTTAAAGTAGAGGGCGGTCTGCAGGACCTGTGCGTTTCCAGAACGTCGTTTAAGTGGGGCGTTCCCGTAACATTTGATGAAAAGCACGTAATCTACGTTTGGATCGACGCGCTTTCAAACTATATCACCGCGCTTGGCTACGACCCCGATCTGGGAGAAGATCAGCCCGAGCTGTTCAAGAAGTATTGGCCTGCGGACGTGCATATTATCGGTAAGGATATCCTGCGCTTCCACACAATTTATTGGCCCATCATGCTCATGGCTCTCGACGTTCCGCTGCCCGATAAGGTCTTCGGTCATCCTTGGTTCAACTTTGGAACCGACAAGATGTCAAAGTCCCGAGGAAACGTTATTTACGCGGACAAGATGGCAGAAAGATTCGGCGTTGACGGCGTAAGATACTATGCGCTGTCCGAGATGCCCTTTGCATCCGACGGATCTATCACTTACGAGAATATCATCAACCGCTTTAACACCGACCTTGTAAATAATCTTGGCAACCTTGTCAAGAGAACTCTTGACATGGTAAAGAAGTACAACGATTGCATGGTTCCTGCGCCCACCGCGCCCGCAGAGCTTGACGAGGATCTGAAGAAGACCTGCGTTGACGCATACGCCGAGCTGTGTCGTTGCATGGACGAATACAAGATCGCGGACGGTCTTGAGTGCATCTTCAACATGCTCCGTCGTGCAAACAAGTATATCGACGAGACAACTCCTTGGACTCTTGCCAAGGACGAGGCACAGAAGGAGAGACTTAACACCGTTCTTTACAACCTGCTTGAAACTATCCGTTGGGGCGCGGTAATGCTAAATCCCTTTATCACCGCAACAAGTGATGAAATTCTCGCAGAGCTTGGCACGAGCCTTGGCTCTTACGAAACCATCGGCACGCTTGAGCTGTTCGGTGGCATGAAGGCGGGCGATTCCGTTCAGAACTCCAAGGTCCTCTTTGCGAGAATCGACGAGGAGAAGATGCTCGCGGAGATCGAAGCGGAGCGTGCGGCCGAGATGGCTGCTGCGGCTGCGGCAGAGGCAAAGCCCGAGAAACCCGAGGGCGTTGCGCAGATCGGTATTGAGGATTTCATGGGCGTTGAGCTTCGCACCGCGAAGATCATCGACTGCGAGAAGGTCCCCAAGGCAAAGAAGCTGCTGAAGCTTACCCTTGATCTTGGTTACGAGACAAGAACGGTCGCATCGGGTATTGCAAAGTTCTACGAGCCTGCCGACCTTATCGGTAAGAAGATCATCGTTGTTGCCAACCTGAAGCCTGCGACCCTTTGCGGAATCGAATCCCAGGGTATGATCCTTGCAAGCGGCGAGGAGCAGATAAGAGTCGTATTCCTTTCGGACGACACACCTTTGGGCGAAAGAGTACGCTGATAACGGAGAATAATAAATGAAGCTTTTTGACTCGCACGCCCATTATTACGATGAGCGCTTCGAGGAAGAGGTTGACGGAGGAGCGGACGCAGTCTTATCCTCCGTCTTTCTCGGAGACGTGGCGAAAATCGTAAACGTGGGGACGTGTAATGAAAATTCCGCTCGGTGCATCGAGCAAGCCGCCAAGTACGAGGGAATGTACGCGGCTGTCGGCATTCACCCCTCCGACTGCCGTTTTTACACCGACGTTGAAAGGGAAATGGCGATACTCGAGCAGACCCTTGCGGACAGAGCGTCGAAAAAGATCGTGGCTCTGGGTGAGATAGGACTTGACTATCATTACGATAACACCGATAAGGCAAAGCAGATGGCGTTTTTTGAAGCTCAGCTTGAAATGGCGAAGCGGCTTGATCTGCTTGTCATCATTCACGACAGGGAAGCCCACGGTGACTGTATGGACACCGTCCGTCGCCATAGCGGAGTGCGGGGCGTATTCCACTCATTCAGCGGAAGCGCCGAAATGGCAAAGGAACTGGTGAAGCTTGGCTGGCATATCTCCTTTTCGGGCGTCGTTACCTTCAAGAACGCTGCCAAGGTCAAGGAAGCCGCTGCCGCAGTACCTCTTGACCGCCTGATGATTGAGACCGACTGCCCGTATCTGGCACCCCACCCCCACCGAGGTGAGATCAACCACT
>JAZODH010000096.1:0-13011 GCA_045596925.1 Eubacteriales bacterium | reverse complement strand
CAAAAATATCGGGGCTTTTTGCAGAGCCCCGATATTTTTATAATTCGTTTTCGCATTCACCGCCTCGCCCGAGGGCGAGAAGATTTGAGACAGTCACGTCGGCGATGTTTTTAAGCGCTTCGGCGGTGAGGAATGCCTGGTGAGAGGTGAGAAGGACATTTGGCATTGTAATGAGACGTGCCAGGGTGTCGTCGCTGACGATATGCCCCGAAAAATCCTCGAAGAACAGGTCCCCCTCCTCCTCGTAAACGTCAAGACAGGCGCCACCCACCTGTCGGGATTTTATGGCTTCAAGCAACGCGTCCGAATCTATCAGCGCACCTCTTGAGGTGTTGATTATCATGACCCCCTTCTTCATTTTTTTGATAGCTTCACCCGATATCATGTGATAGCTGTCGGGAGTCAAGGGACAGTGAAGCGAGATGATGTCCGACTCGGCAAAAAGCCGATCAAGGTCAACAAATTCGACCCCCTCAAGCTCTCTGGGATACTTGTCATATGCCAGGATCCTCATGCCGAAACCACGGCAGATGTCCGAGAAAACGCTTCCGATCTTGCCCATTCCTACAATGCCCACGGTCTTACCGTGCAGGTCAAATCCTGTCAGCCCCGTGAGACTGAAATTAAAATCCTTTGTGCGGATATACGCCTTGTGGATACGGCGAATTGAAGTCAGAAGCATAGCCATTGCGTGCTCGGCAACGGCATAGGGAGAGTATGCGGGAACTCGCACAACGCGCAGCCTTCCCTCGGTAGCTTTAAGGTCCACGTTGTTATAACCGGCACAGCGGAGGGCGATATACTTCACACCAAGGGAGCAAAGAATCTCCGCGGTCTCTCGGTCAACCGTATCCGAGACGAAAATGCAGACTCCGTCCGCACCGCGCGCAAGAGAGGCTGTGTCGGCGCTCAGCTTCGTGTCAAAAAACTTAAACTCTATCCCGCTGTTTTTCGCGGCAATTTTAAAAGAATCCATATCGTACTGTTTTGCATCAAAAAAAGCGATCTTCATTTTTTCACCTCTTTTTTGATTATTGTGGTCGTTTTGATAATTTCTATGCAAAAAACATATAGAGGCTGTGTCAACGAGATCATGTCCGATCTCATTGGCACAGCCTCCTGTTTACCTGTTACTTTTTCTTCTTTGTTGCAACTACCAAAGCCAGAGAAACCGCAATAACGACTGCCGACGCGATAGCAATTATCGCGCCCACGGGAAAACCTCCTTTGTCGTTTGAGGGCTTTTCTCCGTCGGGCTTCTCGGTTCCCTGCGTGTCTGTCACCGCAGGAGTTGCAGGAGTAGTGTCAACGGTGTCGGTAGCACCGTCGGTATCACCGCTGTCGGTCGGCTCGGTGTCGTCGGGAACGACCTCAAGCTCAAGCTTCTGTGAAAAGAGCCATTCTGTAAGTCCCTCTTCCTTTGCGGCCTTATCCCAGATCCCGTGTCCGTCGTTATTATAGGAAATGAAATTCACAACGCGGGAGCCAAGATCCTCGATAGCCTCGACCATTTCGGCGGTTCCGTCATAAGGAACGGTAGTGTCCGCCGTTCCGTGGAAGGTGAAGACGGGAGTTTCCATGAATATCTCCGCCATCTCGGGGTCGGCTCCGCCGCAGATCGGAATTCCTGCGGCAAACATACCTTCGTGGCGCATCATAAGATCCCATGCGCCAAAGCCACCCATGGACAGACCCATAACATAAAAGCGTGCAGGGTCGCAGGAGTACTTTTCGGCAACAGCCAAAACAAGCTCGAACGCCGCCGCCAGCTCGTTTGATTCGGGGACTTCTGCCACCGAATAGTTGCCGTTCTCCCAAGGGGTATCTACCCACTGATTGTCGACAGGACATTGAGGAGCCACTACGATAGCACCGCTCATCAGCTTATCATCGCGGTCGAAAAGCAGCTGAACTGCGTTTTTGAGCTGTGCCTCGTTGTCATCTCCGCGCTCTCCTGCCCCGTGAAGGAACAGAATAAGGGGATATTTCTTTGCACCGTCAAAATCCTCGGGCACGTAAAGTCTGTAAGGAAGCGTTGTACTCTCATGCTCAAAGCTCTCCTTTGAAAACGCCTCGTATACATCTATGGCAGACGCGCAGACCGCCCATACAGTTGCAAGAGTTATTATCAGAATAAACAAAGAAATTATCTTTTTCATGTTCTACTCCTTTGTAAAAAAATAACCGCTGTCGCAGCGGTCGAAAAAAGGAAATATTGCCGTAGACCTCGGCTACGCCGAGATCTACGGTATTGTAACATAAATCAGTCTGTTACGTAAGGAAGCAATGCAACCTGACGTGCACGCTTGATAGCTGTTGTCAGCTCACGCTGGTGAACAGCGCAGGTTCCGGAGATTCTTCTGGGAAGAATCTTGCCGCGCTCGGAAATGAACTTTCTGAGCTTAGCGGAATCCTTGTAATCGATGAATGCAACCTTGTCCTCGCAGAAAATGCAAACCTTTTTTCTCTTGCGGTTATTCATGCGAACAGGGCGCTGAGTATCTCTCTCTACGTTTTCCATCTTACGAATCCTCCTGTATTATTTTTTCTGCCGTGATCAGAACGGCAGGTCGTCGTCACCCTTGATCTCCTCAAACTTGGGAGCTTCTGCTCCGCCGGAGAAGGAGGGCTCAGCGTTGTAGCTGTCGGGTACGTACTGACCGGAAGACGAGCTTTCGCTTCTGGAGTCAACAAAGCTTACTTCTTCCGCAACAATATCGGTAGCGTAGCGCTTTTGACCGTTCTGATCTGTCCAGCTTCTGTTCTGAAGAGTTCCGATAATGAAGATCGAAGAGCCCTTCTTGAAATATCTGCTGACAAAGTCCGCAGTCGCGCGCCAAGCGGTGACATTAAAGAAATCAGTCTGCTGCTGAGATGTGTCTTTAGCAAAGCGACGATTTACGGCAACGCTGAATCTCGTTACAGAAATGCCGGAAGTTGTCTGGGAATTCTCAGGGTCAGCGGTAAGTCTGCCGCCGATCATAACCTTGTTAAAATTGAAGTTAGCCATCTTGGTAGTACCTCCGTAAGCAATTTTTTGGGACTGCCGAATTACTCAGCGTCTGTTGCGGGTGCCTCAACCGCAGCTGCTGCAGCTGCAGCGGCTGCTGCTTCTGCTGCTGCCTTAGCTTCCTTCGCTGCAGCTGCCTTTGCGAGCTTCTTCTCGTCAAGTCTGATCACAACCGAACGCATGATAGACTCATCGATGTTGAAGACACGCTCAAGCTCAGCGGGGAACTCGGGCTCACTCTTGAAAGTCGCAACAACGTAATAGCCTTCGGGAATATCATCGATAGGATATGCGAGGCGGCGCTTGCCCCACTCGTTTACCTCTTCGAGAGTTCCGTTCTCGGCAATCAGTCCTGTGAACTTGCTCACTGTAGCCTTAACAGCCTCGTCGCCGTTTTCTGCGTTGACGATAAACAGTGTTTCATAAGAGTTGATTATCTTTTCCATTTTTTACACCTCCCTATGGACTTTTGACCGCAATTTTGAGATTTTTGCGGTAGAGAGACAGAGATATCCTCTGTTTCAGCTAAGTATTGTACCATAATTATATTTATTTGTCAAGAGAAATTTTCAAAAAAAGTCGATATAGGGCAAAATCGGCGAAAATACTTAAAATTTACAATCCGTTCAGGCTTTTTCGGCAAGAGCGTGGTAAAATTACCGTGATAGAATGTGAAAGTGTTGCAAAAATCTTTTTGAAAGGAGGTCACGACGGTGAGAAAAACGGCTTTGCACCGCGCTTTGGGTACGACTCTGGCTTTGGTACTCGCGTTCCTGGGAATAGCGCCGCAGACCTTTGCCGCAACAAGCGACAAAAAAGCAAAACACCTTGAAAGCGGCGTTTACAGAATAAAGAACCAGGACACGGGACTTTACGTTGACGCCTACGACGTGGCCTACGATAAAAACGGCTCGGCATATTTGTCAGAGGCAAGCGGTCAGACGGGACAGGATTTTTACGTACAAAGGCAACCTGACGGCACCTATTTCCTCTATCCGCAGAGCGAGGACGGCATTTATGCACTCAGCACAGCATCGGGCGAGATAGTAACGAAGTCAAAGAACGCATCAAAGACCGAAAAGTTCGACATCTATCCCTCGGGAAAGACCTACACCATCTGCCCTGCCTACTCGGGCGAAAAGGCACTTGCCCTTGACGTGTCGGACAAGACCTCACGCTATGACGACACCTACGTCGGCATGAACAAATATCATGCAAACGATAAGGGACAGAAGTGGATATTCGAGCCCGTCAAGACTACCGGACTTACCATGGCGTATGAAAAGATCACCGTCAAGCTTTATTCCACGGGCAATTTCTACGCAACGGTCGCTCCTTACAATTACGGTGAGCACGAGATAAAATGGACGTCGGCGGACAGCAATATCCTTCTTGTGTCCGAAAGCGGCAGATACTGCGCCCTCTCCGAGGGAAGTACTCTGGTCACAGCCACCTGCGGAGATATGATAACCTCCTGCACCGTCACCGTGTCAAGCGTCAGCGCGTTCACATGGTACTCTCAGCACAATATATATTCAAGTGACTGGGACGGAAGCAAGCTGGGTAACATATATTTCTCATCGGGCGGTGTGCGGCGCAAGTTTGCCATCGACAAGATCAACACAGGTTCCGACTGGCTCAACGACGGCTGTTATATGTGCTCGGTTGCAATGGTACTTCGAAACATGGGAGCCACCATGACCGAGGGCTACGACTTCAGGAGCGGTCAGCGGAACAATCTGCTACCCGACCCATACACCGTGGCTCTTGCCAATTCGGGCAACTACGGTCCTACCACCTCAAAGGCGGTGCTCTACGGAAACCCCATTCTGGTCAGCCTTTCAAATATTCTCAAACGCTTTACCGTCCGCGGTAAGCCTATCACCTCCACCACCAGCGGAAACGTGACGGCAAAAGCTATAAAGGAAGCTCTGGATATGCACCCCGAGGGAGTTATAGTCTACTTCTCCCAGCCCTCCAAGGGCCGAACCCACTACATAGTGTTCACCCGTTGCGTAAACCCCGAGGAGAAGAACCCGAGCAAATACCGCTTTGAGGTCAGCGACTCGGCGGCGTACGACGCGGACCGCGGCGATCACGTACCCTTTGAGCAGTGTATTTCCTACACCTCCCAGGGCTACAGATTGTCCCAGGCGAGAAGCATTATTGCTTTCAATAGTTAAACGTAAAAAACGACGGCTCACGCCGTCGTTTTTTGTAAGCCTCCCTCCGGGAGGGAGGTGGATTTTGCGAAGCAAAAGACGGAAGGAGCTTGCGTGACGTGTGTTTTAATAAACTTCATATAAACGCGTTCTCCTTCAGTCACGCTATCGCGCGACGGCGTCTCCCTGCGGGTGGGTCACGCTCGGGATCTGACACCATACTATGGTGTCATTCAACCCCCTCGCGCCGCTTCGCTACCTCCGGGAGGGAGCCTTACACGGAGATCCGCCTTGACTATCAATCAAACCATTTCACAAAATCAATACATTCGGGATCGATCTCAACAGTTTTTCCGCGCAAATAACCAAGCTCGCCGTCCGAATTTTCAAAAGCAAACTCCAGACGGTAGGCATATAGCGCTTGGTGCTTTACAGGGTCGTTTTTGTTGACGCCGTACTTGCCGTCGCCCACCAATGGATGTCCTATGTGAGCCATAGTAGCTCTTATCTGGTGAGTTCTGCCCGTGATAAGCTCCACACGGAGAAGACTTTCGTCACCTTTTTCGGAGAGCACCTCGTATTTTGTTATGGTCTCCTTTGAGCCGGGTACTTTTTTGTCGTATATGCGTACCTTGTTCTCGGCGCTGTCCTTTATGAGCCAGCCGCAGAGGGTGTCTGCCTTTTTGGGCATTTTTCCGTGAACGGCGCAAAGGTAAAACTTGTTTATCTCGCCCGCCTTGATCTTTGCATTCATTTCCCTGAGCGCGGCGGCGTTCTTTGCGGCGATAACGATACCGCCCGTGTTGCGGTCGATACGGTTGCAAAGGGCAGGCGCAAAGGACTGCTCGTCGGCGGGATCGTACTCGCCCTTCCGGTAGAGGTATGCGCGAATGTGCATAAGGAGCGTGTTCTCCTTTGCCTGCGCGTCCTCGTGAACAACAACACCCGGACGCTTATTTATAAGAAGGATATTTTCGTCCTCGTATACCGTCTCGATCTTCGGCTGAATACGGGAAATAGCACCCATATCCTTTTCGGGCGAGTCAAAAAACTCGTCGCGAATAAAAAGATCGACCACGTCCCCTTCGTTCAGCATGTACTTTTGCTCGGTCCTCTTTCGGTTCACCTTTATTTTTTTGGTGCGGATATATTTGTACATAAGCGACGTAGGCAGTCCCTTCACCGCCTTGGTGAGAAACTTGTCAAGACGCTGTCCCGCATCGTTTTTCTTTATGGTAAATGAGCGCATAGAACTCCTTTGAAAATAGGGAAAATAGGGCTTTTCAAGCCCTATTTTCCCCTGTATAAAATTACTTTGTTCCGAAAATTCTGTCGCCCGCGTCGCCGAGACCGGGAACGATATATGCGTGCTCGTTCAGGTAGTCGTCAAGACTTGCGGTATAAATGTCAACGTCGGGGTGATCCTCCTGCACCTTTTTCACTCCCTCCGGAGCGGCAACAAGGCACATAAGGCGGATATTCTTGCAGCCCTTCTTTTTGAGCATGGTCAGCGCATCGGAAGAAGAACCGCCCGTTGCCAGCATGGGGTCAACAAGAATGACGATTCTGTCCTCAATGTCAAAGGGCAGCTTGCAGTAATATTCTACGGGCATATGAGTGTCGGGGTCGCGGTAAAGACCGATGTGTCCCACCTTTGCAACGGGGACCAGACGGAGAAGTCCGTCGACCATGCCCAGACCTGCGCGCAAGATAGGAACGATAGCCAGCTTCTTGCCCGAAACCATTTTTGCGGTCATCTTGGTGATGGGAGTCTCAATGGTAACGTTCTCAAGGGGCAGATCACGGGTGATCTCGTAGCCCATGAGGAGCGCGATCTCGTCGAGAAGCTCTCTGAAATCCTTGGAGCCTGTCTTTTTGTTTCTCATAATGGAAAGCTTGTGAGTGATAAGGGGATGGTCAACAATGTGAAGAGTGCTCATTTTTAACTCCCTCTGCCGCTGTGCGGCACAATTTTATTTTCTGTTTACATTATACTCCTTTTTTCGTTCTTTTTCAAGAGCAAAAACAAAATTTATAATTTTTCTTTTTCAAAAAATAGATAACGCCCGCGAAAAATCGCGGGCGTTAAAATGATTTTATTTTCTGTTATGCACCAAGTCAAGCTCGAAGGTTCGGACGCTGTCAGCGCCAAGGTATGCGTCGTGCCCAGCCACGTGATTTGCCACATGCACGGTCTTGCCGCCGTTTGTAAAATACAATCCGGTGGCAATCCCCAAATTCACATTGTAGTTATATTCCTGAGGGTTTGTCAAAACCGCCCGAACGGTGGTCTTGTCCTCTCTCACCTCGGTATAAAGCAAAACGTTTTCGTTGTGCATATGTCCGCAAAGCACAAGCACGATGTTGGAATAAGGAAGCACAAGCTGTTCTCGGATCTCCGGCGCGCCGCTGTGAGTGAGAGGGGTTCCGTCATCGTCAAGATATCCGTGACAGGAAAGAATAACGTTATAGTCCGCGTGATCCTCAAGTACAGTCTTTGCCCAATCAAGCTCCTCTTGGGACGGAACGTATCCTAACCCAAGGAAAAGATATTTCTGTCCTTGGATCTCAAAGCGGTAGAAATAGGATTTCATTGATCCGTCAAAAGATCCGTTGTTTTCGTCCTGCTCAAGTATGAGATACTGCTTAAAAAGTTCGGGGTCGTCTCCTCCGTATGAGGTGGAAACGTCATGATTTCCAAGCACGGGAAAATGCTTGACCTTGCCTTTAAGCCCTGCAAAAGCCGTCGACGCCTTTTCCCATTGCTCGGGAATATTGTCGTCGGTTATATCGCCAACTCCGATAACTGCTTGGATCTTTTTGCTCTCAATATTCTTTACAAGCCAGTTGTACATACCGAAATATCCCGAATCATTTGACCTTTGAGTGAGTCCCTGGGTGTCACCGATGACCATAATGGAATAGTCGTAATTTTCGGGCAAGGTAAGCTCATCTCCGTTAAGATAGCTGCTGCCGCCCCAGGAAAGATCAATTTCACTTCTGCTCAGATCGCGGTATACCGCCTTTCCGCTTTCCTCAAAGACGTAAGCCGTCATAAGCTCCTTGGTGTCGGGATTTCTGTAATTTTTGTAATCGGCTGCGATCTCCTCGGCCGTTCTTGCCGCACTGTATGCCGCAAAGGATCCGATCCTTCCGCAAAACGGCTCGGATACAACTCCCGACCGCGAAAAATATCCGCCGACCATAGTTCGGTGGGTGTTCGTTTCGGAATCGAACTCCACCGCCTCCATAGCATTGACGTGGCCTTGGATCATCGACCTTGACTCCTTCAGCTCACCGTTTATATAACAGTGAAACTTCATAGCATCGGTATCGGCCACGATAGCCACGTGGGTCCACTCACCGCAGGGTATTTCGGATTTGTAAAAAGAAATGCTTTCAGCTCTGATTCCGATAGTAAGAGTCGGGACACCGTCTCTTATCAAAAAAGCAAATGAATTGGTTTTGGGTTCCTTTTGATTTCCGAAGATCAACGAGACACCGTTTTTCTCTTTCATGTTTATCCACGCCTCGAAGGTAGACGGCATTCTTTCGGGATTCGACACCGTAACGTACCCCGGCAGATTTTCAAAGCTCGCACCCGACGTGGGCGCATACGGATTTGCGGGAGCAACGGGCACATCCGTCTCCTGCATGGTTTGAGATTCCATCACGCTCTGAGAGCCTCCGTCCGCTCTACCACAGGAAACAAGCACGGAAAGTGCCAAAATTAAGGTTAAAAATATCCAAATCCTCGATCTCAACATGGTGATCTTCTCCTTTTTCTTGCTCTGACGGAATTTTATCATATTTTGTATCCGATTGCAACAGCTTTACGAAAAATAGCCGAAAACAAATATCCAAATCGACTTGACACCCGTCCTTTTTCGTGCTATGATTTTACAGAGCAAAACACTCTGAGAAAGGGAACATCAGCATGAAAAAATTTCAGCCCATAAGCGAACTTTACCCCCATATGCTTCACGGCGGCGACTACAACCCCGACCAGTGGCTCCATATGCCCGAGATAATTGAAGAAGATATGCGCTTGATGAAATTGGCGCACGTAAACACCATGTCTCTGGGAATTTTCAGCTGGACTCAGATCGAACCCGAGGACGGCGTCTACGACTTCTCCTATCTTGATATGATGATAGAGAAGATCGGAAAAAACGGAGGGAAGGTTCTCCTTGCCACCCCCACGGGCAGTAAGCCTCTTTGGATGGCAAGAAAATACCCCGAGATCCGCATGGTAGACCAGCGCGGGTACAGAGAAATGGCAGGCAGGCGTCAGAACCACTGCTACAACTCCCCCATCTACCGCGAAAAATCTTATGAAATAAACCGCCGTCTCGCTCAGCGTTACGGCAACAACGACACGGTCATCGGCTGGCACCTTTCAAACGAATACGCAAACTGCCGCACGGTCTGCTATTGCCAGACCTGCCAGGCAAAGTTCCGTGAATACATCAAAGCGAAATACAAGACCCTTGACAATCTGAATCAGAGCTGGTGCACAGCTTTCTGGAGCCATACGATAACAGACTGGGATCTGATCGAGGCTCCCTCGGACATGGGCGAGGACAGCGTTCACGGTCTGACCCTCGATTGGAAGAGATTCGTTTCCGATTCCTACGTTGACTATATGAAATCCGAAATTGCCGCTATCCGCGAATTCTCGGACAAGCCCGTAACGGCAAACCTCATGAGAAACTTCACCCGAATCGACTATTGGGAAATGGCAAAGCACATCGACGTAGCCTCTTGGGATTCCTACCCCTATTGGCATCGGGACGATGCGGGCATCGAGCACGCCGACATTTGCTTTAACAATGATTTCTTCCGTTCCATCAAGAACGGTAAGCCCTTCCTGCTCATGGAGAGCACCCCCAGCATGCCCAACTGGCACGATATAAACAAGCTCAAACGTCCCGGTGTAAACCGCCTCGGCGGTCTGCAGTCGGTGTCACAGGGTTCGGACAGCGTACAGTATTTCCAGTGGAGAATGGCGCGAGGAAACGTGGAGAAATTCCACGGTGCCGTGGTCAACCACGAGGGAAGCGAGAACAGCCGCGTATTCCGCGAGGTTGCGTCTCTGGGCGAAACCCTTGAAAAGCTCGACGCTATCGTAGGCTGCCCCGTTGAAAGCGACGCGGCAGTATTCTACTCAGCCGAAAATCAGTGGGCACTGGCCGATGCTCAGGGATTCAACAGGCACAATAAAAAACATCTGGAAACCATCGTTCGACACTACAAGCAGCTCCTTGACCGCGGCATCAACACCGATATCGTAGGCTACGATTCCGATTTCTCAAAATACAAGGTGGTCATCGCACCCATGCTCTACTCGGTCTCCGATGAGCTTATCGACAAGATTGAGAAATACGTAGCCAACGGCGGCACATTTATCACCACCTACATCAGCTGCATGGTCGACAAAAACGACCTCTGCTATCTCGGTGGCTTCCCCGCAGGCAAACTAAAAGACGTTTTCGGTCTGTGGAACGAGGAGATCGATTCCCTCTATCCTCAGGACAGCAACAAGGTGGAGTTTGGCGGTAAGGAATACAAGGCTGTCGACTACTGCGAGCTGGTACACTCCCGCGGTGCAAAGGTGCTCGGCGCATACAAGCAGGATTTTTACGCAGATATGCCCGCAGTGCTGGAAAACACTTACGGCAAGGGTAAAGCGTACTACATCGCGTTCCGCGACACAGGCGACTTCCTCACCGACTTCTACGAGGGCATTGTAAAGGAAAGCGGTTTGAAGTCCAGCTTTAACGGTACTCTTGCCGAGGGCGTTGTTGCCAGAAGCCGTACCGACGGCGAATTTGACTACGTGTTCCTGTTCAATTACAGAAACAAAGAAAGAACAGTCAAAACGAGCGCGGTTTACACCGATATGGAAACAGGCGAGACCCGCACGGGCGAAATAAAACTCTGCCCCTTCGGCTCTATCGTAATGAAGATCAAAAAGTAAGTAATATCTACTCCCGCACCGCCATAAAATGGCAGGTGCGGGGGTGTTTTTATGAAGATAAAAATAGGCTTTGGAGCAGTCGTTTTGCCCTTGGCTCTTTTCATGGCAGGTGCAAGAATATCTTCCCTGCTCGCCCTGCTGTCGGCGGTCCTTTTCCACGAGCTTGGGCACTTGATAACGATTCTGATACTTAAAAAGAAGATAAGTGCCGTCACCCTTGAGCCGTTTGGTGCGCGGATAATTATTAAAAATGAGGTTTCATACAGTCACGAAATTCTGATAGCTTTGGCAGGGCCTGCGGCAAGTCTTTTGCTGTTTTTTCTTTTAGGAAACGGCAACGCGGCAGACTATTCTTTGTTTTTGGGAATCATAAATCTTCTGCCCATCTCCACCCTCGACGGCGGGCGCGCGCTGTGTTGCGCGGTGTCCTGCTTTTTCGGTCCCGAGGCGGGTGAACGTACTATAGGGGTGTGCGGAAGGATATTTTCCTTTTTACTTTGGCTTATTTCGGTCTATCTCGTTTTACGATATGACGGCGGGTTCGGGCTTTTGGTATTCTCCTGCTTTTTGGCTGTGATGACAGCGAGAAAATAAAATCGGGGCGCAAATGCGCCCCGATTTTATTTATTATCCAAAACAGCTTTTATTCTGTCCGTAAGATTTCGCGCAATTTCTTCAACTCCGCGGGGACTTGGGTGAACCAGGTCGCCGCTGAGTCCGCGGGAGCTGGTAAGAATTTCAGTTCCCCTCACATGATGAACGTTGGGAAGATTCAATTCCTCGGTTATCCTCTTGATTATATCGCGGAAATCACGAACCTGCGGATTGTTGCCGCCCGCATCACTACTGCAGAAGAAAATATCAATGGCAAATATCTCACTTTGGGGATGCGACGTGGCAATTTTCTCCACGAAATACTTGCATTTAGAATAAAATTCCTCGTTTGAAAAACCACCGACAACGTTGATTCCCATTTCGATGGTAGCCACGTCAAAGTCAAGCGTGGCAAGGTGATCCGCCACCTCTTTTTCCATACGCGCCGAGCCTGCAAAGCCGCAATTTAAAAGATCTGCATCAAGATTTTCCGCCAACCGAAAAGCCCATGTATTAGGGGTAACCAAAGCGGTGCTTCCGTGAGTTATGGACGAGCCGTAGGTAAGCAGCTTACGCTTGGGCAGGTCCTCGGTGCGCGGTGGCTCGATATCGCCCTCAATATCGTATATGATAAATCCGTATGACGGAAGAATCAAGCGTACAAGATCGTAAGCATAAGGAATATTATGCTCTCTGTGTATGCTTTCAGCATATTCGGGAGAGTTTACAGGCTCAAATTCAAGCACGGTCTTTTCCCTGTATATTTCTTTTCTGCATCTGTCCCAGGCGGCACACATTCCGCCGTACCACACCTGCGCCTCACAGCATTTTACAGACTCATATATTTTACCCAAGGCGAGAGTCACTTTCGCCGTGCCCGATCTTATACGGAAGCGTATTTCAACTCCGGTGGAGGCGACGTTCCTCGTTTTCCCCTGCTCCGACGAAAGATGTTCTTCCACACAAACGGGAAGTCTGTGCATTGTATAACCCCCGTCGGTGGTGGGCGTCAGCTCACTTACCCCATGAATCTCTACGTTTTTCCAGATCATTTTCGTTTCTCCTGAAGTCGTCTTTTTTCGGCTCTATTTTAACACGTTGCCCGTACAATGTCAATAGCTAAGTATTCTTTAACCCATCGCCTCCCGCAGAGTTTCAAGCGCACTTTTTTCGATACGGCTCACGTATGAGCGGGATATTCCCAAAAGCTGTGCCACCTCTCTTTGGGTCAGTGGCTCACCACCCGAAAGTCCGTAGCGTAGCTG
>JAZODH010000095.1:0-8488 GCA_045596925.1 Eubacteriales bacterium | reverse complement strand
AGGGAAGAAGCTATATTTACAGGCTCCTTTTGAGAGAACAATAAATTTGTGTAGGGCGGGGGTTTGCTCCCGCCGTACAAAAAAAGTTTGATTTGAATAAATCGGCGGGAGCAAGCCCCCGCCCTACAATCTGAATTTTATCAAAAAAGCACCGCAAGTTAAATTTGCGGTGCTTTCTGTGTTTTTTATTCAACTATCTCAAAAACGCTCTTGTCGCAAAGGATCAGAGGATAATCTCGGATCACCAGGTCGCTGTACACGGTAGCTTCCCAGCCCGATTTGTATTCCTTTGGCGCGTCCGAGACGTCGAACACTTCACCCGTATACGTGTCTATCAGAACGGGGGTTTCAATTTCCTCGGGAAGATAAGCATGGAATCCTTGCTCCTCGCCCTCGTCTCGCAATACGTTTGCGGGCAGATAGTAAACGTAAAAGGGCTTGCCGTTTTTCTTAAACGACAAATATTTTGCTGACAGCTGCTGATATGCCCAGATGTTTTTGTCGCCTACATTGTCAATTACCGAGCCGTAAAATCCGCTCTCAAAGTATTCGGTGTCTCCTTGCAGAAGCGCCGATGTGTAAGTGAGCGTCTCGTGGGCTTTCTTTGGTGTGTAGATCTTGCCGTTCAGAATTCCGTGAGCGGCGGTCTTGGGAATGGTCGACGCGGCAGTTTTGTAGGTCTTTTCCCACATATCCGCCATCTGGAAAAGGGAATAACGCTTTGCGCCAAAGGAAAGCTCGTTGAAGGCGCGGCGCAGATGCCATATAGCCTGTGCGCGCTCGCTGTTTGTACCCTCGCGTACGATGTAGTGAGGCGAGTAGCACCAAGAGGGAAATCCCGTTTCGCCCTGCCAGAACTCAACCTCGTGACCTCTGCTGAGAAAAGCGGCTCTGAATTCCTTTATGCAATGCGCAAACTGAGGTGACTCGGGGATCCTGTTATACAGATGGTACGTAACGAAATCGATGTCACCCGGGGTCAATATCTCCGCCAGCTCGGCAGTGTATTTCAGGTTTTCGATGTGTGAGATGTTTGCGCCTATCCTCGCGTCGGGGACAACATCGCGGATAATGCCGCCCGTCAGCTTTACAAGCTCGGCGTAATCGGGCGCACTTCTCTCACGAGGATACCAGAACCAGTGACCGTCAAGGTCGGGCTCGTTCCAGATCTCAAATTCTGTAACCCTGTCCGCAAAATGCTCGGCAAGAGCTTTTACGTAGCTTTTCCAAGCCTCCAGACACTCCTCGGTGTAGTAGAGAGGCACGCAGCCGATAGCATACTCGTTGGGAATGTCATCCATGTAAAGGGGATTTCCGAAGCTTACGTTGAACCAAGGCTTGACCCCGATGGCGATAAGATTGTCGACCACGTCGTCAAGCCATGAAAATTCGTAAATTCCCTTTTCCTTTTCGGTCCTCATCCAACCCGTCTGACAGCGTGCGAATTTAACGCCCGTTCGGCTCAGAGGCTCGTAGCACATTTCGGGACGGAACATTTCTCGGTCAAGTGTCTCAAATCCGATGCCCATAAAGCTGTTTTCGATTTCCTTTGATGTGTAAGTTCTGAGTTTTCCGATTTTTTTCATCGTTTCACTTCCTTGCGTTTTTGTGATTTTTTATTATCTCAACGTGAAGCTTTGCAAGACGCTCGATCTCGTCAAAATCTCCTGCTGCCACAAGCTCGGGCTTTAAGATTGAGATTCCCGTGCCAAGCCCTACAGCTCCCGCGTCGAGGAACGGAACTATCGTTTCGGGATTCACACCGCCCGTCAGCACGAACTTTATGTGAGACAGCGGGCCTCTGATGTTCTTGAAATATCCTATCTCGTTTACGGTTATGGGGAAGAGCTTTATAAGATCGGCTCCCGCCTTGTGCGCCGTCATGACCTCGCTGGGAGTGTACGCGCCGGGGATAGAGACCATGCCAAGCTCTTTTGTCAGCTTTATGATATCCGTGTCTGTGTTTGGGGAGAAAATAAAATCGCACCCCGCGTCCTTTGCCGCCCTTACCCACTCAGGGTAGAGAACAGTGCCCGCACCCACGGTTATTTTGCCATCGGACAGAGCGATGATGTTTCTGATCATGGCGCAGGTGGTCTCTGCCGTGTCATCAAGCGACGGATTAAATGCCACTTCGATCGCTTGGATCCCTGCGCGGACCATTCTCGGAATAAGCTCACCCAGCTTCTCCTGAGGGAAATTGCGGAGTATAAGTATCAACCTCGCATCAACGACCGAATTACTCATAGATCTTGTCCTCCAAGCCTTTGAAGTAATAGAATGTGTCGTTTTTCGGGCGAATGTCGGTCACTGCGCCCGTGTAGTGACGGAGATTTCTGGGGGTGTAGGGGCGCTTGAGCACCTCCTCCACATTTACGTCAATGCCAAGTCCGGGCTTGTCGGGGATCATAATGTAGCCGTCTTCGAACACGACCTCCTCGTTTGTGATAGACTTTCTGAAAGAACCGTCCGTCAGCATGATCTCGTGGATAACAAAGTTGGGAACGGCCGCCGCAAGCTGGAGGATGGCGGCATTTGAAATGGGGCCCGAGGGATTGTGAAAGGACATCATAAGATGCTTTGCCTCGGCCATTGCCGCGATCTTCTTGCCCTCAAGCAGACCTCCTGTGTGGAACACGTCGGGCTGAACCAGGTCAACTGCGTCCTTTTCAAACATTTCCTGGAAAGCGTACTTGGTGTAAGCTCGCTCGCCTGCCGCGATTGCGATCTTGGACTTTGAGCGGACGTACGCGGTGGACGAAATGTTGTCGGGAACACAGGGCTCTTCCATTACCATGGGCTTGAACTGCTCAAGCTCACGAGAAATTTCAATGGCAGTCGTTGGATTGAAGCGTCCGTGACACTCGATAAGCAGGTCAACGTAGGGGCCCACAGCCTCTCTGACCGCGCCCACGATGTTCACCGATTTTTCCATCTGCTCTCTTGAAATGGTCATGTGAGAGGCTCCAAAAGGATCCCATTTCAGAGCCTTTACGCCAAGGTCGACAGTTTGCTTGGCTTTTTTTGCAAACTCCTCGGGAGTTCTCGCGTCGATGAACCACGCATTTGCGTACATTTTGACCTTGTCACGCATCTTGCCGCCAAAAAACGTGTATGTAGGAGTGTTAAAATACTTACCCATAATGTCCCAAAGAGCGATCTCGATTCCGCTGATGGCGCTCATGAGAACAGCGCCGCCTTTCCAGTAAATGTCGCGGTAGACCTCAAAGAGGAACTTTTCGATCTCAAGGGGATTTCTGCCCACGGTCAGACGACGAAGGTCTGCTATCATGCCCTCAAGCGCCTGTTCGTTTGTTCCGAGAGATGCCTCGCCCCAGCCGTAAAGCCCCTCGTCGGTCTCTACCTTTACGAATGCCCAGTTGGTGCGATAAGCGTCAAGCGTGTAAATTTTTACGTCTGTGATCTTCATTTTTGATCCTCCTGTGTGTAATGCTTTTTGTATGGAAGCAGGCAGATGGAGATTCCCGAATCGATGGTCAGCTCCGTGCCCGTGACGGTGGCGGAAAGGTCGGTTCCGAGATAAAACGCGCCGTTTGCGATCTCATGCCCGAAGGACTCGCGTCCTGCGGGGTACTGAGCCCGCCTGCGTGCAGTTTCCTCGGGGGTCTGCACGTCCCAACGCTCGGTGTGTATTGCACCTGCAAGAATAGTGTTCGCGCGTATCCCGAACTCGCCCAGCTCGTACGCCATGGAGCGGACCATGGATATCATTGCGCCCTTTGAGGCGGTGTAGAGCACACGTCCCCAGATAGATTGCTTTGCATGGACCGAGCCGATCATAACGATGGACCCGCCTTCGTTTTCCTTCATTATAAGAGCCGATTGCTGAGCGCAGAAGAAATTTCCTTTGAAATTTACGTCCGTTACGTCGTCAAAATCCTGCTCGGTGGCGTTCAGCGTGTCAACATCGACACCCAGATTTGCGCTGTTTCCCACGAAAACGTCAAGCCGTCCGAAATCGCAGCGGACCGAGGCGAAAACTTCCTTTATAGCCTCAACGCTCTGAAGCTCGAGAGCGTAACCCACTGCTTTTATGCCGTATTTTTCCGAGAGATATGAGGCGGTCCTTTGAGCATCATCCGCTCTTCTGCTTGTGAGCGCCACGTCGTAACCGTTTTCTGCAAATTTTTCGGCAATGGCAAGTCCGGTATTCTTTGTGGCGCCCGTAATAAATATGACCTTATTCATTTTTAGCCCTCCGTTTGTTTCCATTACTTGGATTTTACCACAAACGAAGGGCTGTGTAAATGCACGATTTGACTTATTTTTGCACGATCTGACTGTTTTTGTACTGAAGCGGAGAGACACCCGTTGCCCTCTTGAAGCTTCGGCTGAAATAGTAGACGCTTCCGTATCCCAGCATGTCCGCGATCTCGCCTATGCGCAAAAATCCGGAAAGCAACAGGGCGCGGGCTTTTTCGGTTCTGATCTTGTCTCTGTATTCGAGCGCAGACATTTCCTTGGCCTGTCTGAAAAGCGTTCTGAATCTTGACTCGCTCAGCCCGCACAGCTGCGCGGCGTGTTTCAGATCAAGCTCGCGATTATAATTTTCTTCAACGTAGCGAATGCCCGGCAGTATCTTTTTTTCCGTGGGATCTGCCCGAAGATTTCTTACCGTATCTGCGATCTCTGCCAGAAGCGTGGAGAGAAGGGCACGTCCTCTCAGCCTTTGTCCCGCGCGGGGATTTGCCGAATTTTCCACCAGCCGCTCGATGAGCTCTCTTATGTTCGGGGACACCGATTCAAAGAGCAGAGTGGGCGTGTCGGAAAAAAGTATCTGCCGTCCGTCTGCGGCGTCCTCAATGCGAAAATCGATCCTGATGTGCAGGATCTTCTCGCTTGTAGCAGTGTACCTGTGGCGCGCTCCGCTTGGGAGATACACCAGCCCGCCTTCCTTTACCGAGATACTTTTGCCCTCGTGTGTAAATGTCCCGCTTCCCTCTGCAAAAAAGAGAAAACCGTTGAGCAGCCGTCCGTTTTCGTGATATATGCTTCGGTTTATAGGGGTGTGCTTTTGCGCGTAGACGTCGTATAAAGCGAATTTTTCGCTTTCGAGTAATTCAATGGGGATTGTCTTCATTTTTTTGCACTCTCCGATTATTTTTCTTAATTGTAACAGATGATGCAGAAAAAATCAAGCGTATCGTGCAAAAAAACGTTTATTTTTGGTTTTTTCCGTTCTCGAAGATTGCCACTTGACAAAACCGCAAAATATGGTATAATTAAAGCATGGAAGTTGATTCCGAGAACCAAATAACGAAAATAACTCACAAACGGAGGTAATTCTTCATGAAACGCTTTTTAGCAACTGTTTTGGTACTTACGCTTGCGCTTTGTTGCTTCGCCGCTTGCGGAAAGAACAACGAAAATGACGGAAAAGAGACAGACACTGACGAGGCTCCCGCATACGAATCTCAGGTAGAGGTCGAAGGCGGAACCATCGAGCTTCAGACTCAGATCGACGGGTCCACTCTTTACGTTTCGGCGGTTATCGCAGAGAACCCCGGCATTGCTGCTTTTGTTCTCAACCTTGAATTTGACAACACAAAGTGCACTGTAAGAGAATTTACGGCATCCGATGTGATCGACTATGAGAGCATCACGTCCAACATTCAGCAGTACGAGGATAAGTCAGCGTTCACCAATGCTAGCGCGATCTGGTCCAATGCCGGTAACATAACGGGTGACGGCGTACTCTTTACTTTGGCTTTTGATATTATCGATGCAAGCGCAGAGGACTTCGGACTTAATCTGGTCTGTGCAAATGATTCCTTTGCAAATCAGAATTTCGAGGCAGTTCTGTTCACTGTAAAATGATTTTTTCGAAAACGGGTGTCGGTTTTTCGCCGACACCCGTTTTTTTGCTCTTACCCACTTGCATTTATTATATAGATATGTTATAATATAATATAAAACTCGATTCTCATGCCCAAAACGGAGGGGACGCAACAATGACATTGAACGCCGAGAATACTTTTTTTGATTTTGTAAAGAACCTGGGGTCAAGATTTGATCTTTTCCAGGTGCTGCTGAGCATTGTGGATATCCTGGTGCTTTCGCTGCTTTTGTATATCTGTGTCATATTCTGCCTTGGAATAATGAAAAAACGCTCGGGTAAATTGCTTCTGGGCATTTTTGCGTTCCTTTTGGTAGTCGTGGCGGCTTATCTGTTCAATCTGAGTGCGACCTTCTTCATTCTTGAAAAGGTAATGCAATTCGGTGTGGTGGCCCTTGTGGTCATATTCCAGCCGGAGCTTCGCTCTTTGCTTGAAAATCTTGGTAACGCAGGTCAAAAGTTCAGACTGAAGAACGTTTTAGTGACCAAAAACGAACAGGAGGAGGCTGTCTTTGAGATATGCAATGCCGTTGACAGTATGTCGAAAAAGAAAGTGGGTGCTCTTATCGTTTTCGGCGACCAGCTCAATCCCTATGACGAAATGAAGGCGGTGAATATCAACGCCGATATTTCGGATGAGCTGATTCAGAATATTTTCTTTAAAAATTCACCCCTCCACGACGGAGCCGTATTCATAAGCGATTTCAGGATCTCTCTTGCGAGAGTTCTTTTCGATGAAATATCCAATAACCCCGACCTTGCTCTTGATCTGGGTTCGAGACATAAGGCGGCGGTTGGTGCCACCGAGCACGAGAGCGGCTGTATCGCCGTTGTTGTTTCGGAGGAGACGGGAAAGATCTCCTTTGCCCACGAGGGAGAGCTTGACGAAGGACTGACGGCAGAGAGTCTCAGAAGGATCCTCGTTAAGCGTCTTGTGAAGGAAAACGAAAACCAGGGAGAGAAAAACGCGGCGAAAAAGAAGACGAAGAAGGCAAAGCGCTGACACTGACCGTGGCAGTAAAATCTCAAAAACCGAATGGAGATTATTATGAACGATCAACATAAAATTCAAGAAAAATTGGATAATGCGAAGAAGTACGTGGCCGACAAGACCTTCAAGGTGGGCAACCGCTCTTTTCGTCTGCTGTCGGTGCTGATCTATGCCTGCTGTCTTTTGGTGTCCTTCTTTATCTGGCTGGATCTGTCCGATAATAATGTGGAGGTCATTACCCGCGAGTTCAGCGACATCACCCTCGAGATCGACGGCGAGGCGGATCTTGCGCGAAGTGGATTGGCGGTGTTCGGCGAATATACCGATCGGATAACCGTTTCGGTGAGCGGACCCAAAAACAGGATAAACCGCTTGGACGACGATGAGCTGACTGCATACGTTGACGTTTCCGAGGTGACGGCCTCGGGAAGGATCAAGTTGGATGTAAACGTCCATGGCGCGGATAGATACGAATACGTCGTATCCCCGTCAAGTATACGTGTTTTCATTGACGAAAACGACGAGATAGATATCCCCGTGGAGGTTGACGAGACCTACGATATTCTTCCCGATTCGTATAGCTACGAGATCGTGACCGATACCGAATTTGTGACCGTAAAGGGCGCAAAGAGCGTGCTTGATAACATCAAAAGTGCAAAGGTCTACGTTGATCTCGGAACGATCGACGCAGGGTTCAGCCAGCGCGGAGATATAACCTTTGTTGACGAGGACGGAAAGGTCGTTGACAGCGAATATTTTTCAAGCGATGTCTCCAAGGTCGGCGTTGATGTCAAGGTCTATACCGAAAAGACGGTCCCGCTTGTTTCAAGCTTTAAGTACGGATGGATAAAGAGTGCAAACGTGAAGATCACCACGACACCTTCTCAGATAACTCTGCGCGGTGACCCCCGCCGATTGGAAGAGATAAACGAGGTGCACCTTCCCGAGATCGACGAGACCACCCTTGACACCGTTTCAACCGGAATGGTAAACCCCATTTTGGAGGACGGAGTGGTGGCGGTCAACCTGAACGAGAAGATACAGCGCAAGGTTGAGCTGGTGAAGACCGAGAAAATAAGTGTCACGCTTAATACTGCCGATATCGACGTTAAGGTGCCCTCGGGATGTACTTACTCATTCGAAAATAAGACCTTTGAGGTGACTTGTATTGTGGCAAACGGCTATTCAAGGAGGGTTACGGCGGATATGTTCAAACTGTCCCTCGACGCCACCACTCTAACCCCCGGTACGCCCACGTCCGCTACGGTAAGGGTGGCTTTGGCGAGTGAGACCAATTTCACGCTGTTCCCCGTAGGCATGAACACCGCGCAGATATTGGTGAGCACGGTAGAAGTAAAATGACAAAAATTCTCTTAAACAGCATAAAAATCCCCTTTGAAGCCGACGATTCCGAAATATTCGAGATGGCTCGGCGGCGTATTGCGAAGGCGGGGCTCGACAGCTCCGACTTCGCATTCCGTCTTTATAAAAGGTCGATCGACGCAAGGAAAAACGACGCGATTCTGTTCGTTTGTTCGGTGCTCTGCGAGAGTGAAAATGACTTGCCGCTGTCCTGCCAAGCATTGAAAAAGCTGGACGGAACGCTTCTCCCTGAAGCGAAGGTCGCAACCGAGCAGGGA
>JAZODH010000094.1:0-9376 GCA_045596925.1 Eubacteriales bacterium | reverse complement strand
TGCTCACACGGGGCGCCGCTTCTTCCACAACGTACATTCCGTCCGCGTGCTTGACGGAATCTATCCCTACAACATCAGCCTGCAGACCCTCGACGGCATCCTGACCCACAACGGCGAGCTTCTATGCGAGGAATATCACCCTCATCTCATTGAGAGCTTCGAGGAATTTGACCGCATCGTCGAAAAATGTTACGAGAGCAAGGAATTCACCCAAAAGCTCATGCCATCCACTCTTGAAGGCATCGTGGTGCGCCTGTCCGATGTGATCGCATATCTGGGCAAGGACCGTCAGGATGCAATGCGCACAAAAATGGCGACCGAAAATATGTTTGTCAATGAAGACATCGGCTCGATCAACGCAGAGATCATCAACAATCTTGTGGTCAACGTCATCGAAAACAGCTACGGCAAGCCATATATCAAGCTTGATGCAAAGCATTTCAAGGCCCTGCAGAAATCAAAGCAGGACAACTACAAGCTCATATACGACCACGCCGCATCCAGCGCAAAACTGGGCACCACGGTGCGTCCCATGATGGCTCAGATTTACGGTCAGCTTTTGGACGACCTGAAAACGAACAGCCGCCGCTCTCCCATCTTCTCTCACCACATTGACATTGTCAACGCTTCGCATTACAAGCGCGAGACTCCCTACGAGAGCACCGAGCCCAATCAGATCGTCGTTGACTACATCGCATCCATGACCGACAGCTATTTCGTAGAGCTTTACAGCCACTTATTCCCCGAAAGCGACCTTCGTGTGGAATACAAGGGCTACTTTGATAACTGAGGAGACCGCAATATGTTTGAAAGCATCATTTCGCTCATAGAGCAATACGATACCATAATCATACACCGCCACTCAAAGCCCGACGGCGATGCCTTGGGCAGCCAGATAGGTTTAAAAAAGCTCATTGAGACAAATTTTCCCCGCAAAAAAGTTCTTTGTGTAGGTGACGACGCGGGAAGATATGCATTTATGCAAAAGGACGAGCCGGATACGGTAACGGACGAGGATTACAAAAACGCTCTTGCCATTATTCTTGATACTTCCACCCGCGCACTGATCAGCGACGACAGATATACTCTTGCCGATACCACGGCACGCATCGACCACCACATTTTCTGCGAGAAGATAGCAGAGACCGAGGTGACCGACACCTCTTTTGAGAGCTGCTGCGGACTTATTGTGGCCCTTGCCATGGAGGCAGGCTGGTCCGTGACCTCGGAGGCCGCCGAGGCACTTTACACGGGTATGATCACCGATTCGGGGCGCTTCCGCTACGACTCCACCACCCCCGAGACCCTGCGTCGCGCCGCATTCCTGCTTGAAGCGGGAATTGATACCCAAAACATCTACCGTAACCTCTACGCAGACGATTTTTCCTATATACGTCTGCGCGCCTCCTTCGTGCTCAAGGTAAAATTCACCGAAAACAACGTGGCGTATATCTATACCACAGCCGACGAGGCAAACGACTGCGGTGTTGACACCTTCACCATCTCACGAGGCATGGTGGGAGTCATGAGCGAGATCCGCGGTGTTGACGTCTGGGTCAACTTCACCGAGACCGACCAAGGAGTTTTGTGCGAGCTTCGTTCAAGCCGTTACAATATCAATCCCATTGCCGTCAAATACGGCGGCGGCGGTCACGAAAAAGCAAGCGGAGCTACCGTTGCAGACCGCGAAACGGCCATGCTCATGCTGGCAGACCTTGATAAAATTGCGGAGGTAAGCAAATGAACATCGAACAGATGAAAGCCGTGCTTGAAAAGATCAAGCAGTACGATAAAATAGTTATTTTCCGTCATACTCGCCCGGACGGCGACGCCACCGGCTCGACCATGGGTCTGCGCGACATTCTCCGCGCCACCTATCCCGAAAAGGACGTGAGAACCATCAACTGTGACTACGGAGATTACGTTGCGTTCCTCGGAAAAGAGGACGAGGCCCAGCCCGACGAATTTTTCTCGGACGCGCTCGGCATCGTCATCGACACCGCCACCACCGAGCGCGTATCAAATCCCCAGTACGCTCTCTGCCGCGAGCTGATAAAGATCGATCACCACATTCCGATCCAGCCCTACGGAGACGTTATGTGGGTTGAGGAGCACCGCTCCTCTGCCTGCGAGATGATCGCCGCCTTCTACGAGGCATTTTCCGACGAGCTTGTACTCACGCCTAAGGCGGCAAGTGAGATCTACACAGGAATGGTCACCGATTCTGGACGCTTTAGATTCCGCTCAGTGTCCGGCGACACCATGAGATTGGCAGGCATGCTCCTCGACACGGGCATTGACACCGACACCCTTTACGCAAATCTGTATATGAAGGATTTCAACGAGTTCAAGTTCCAGTCCTACGTGTACAAAAAGATGAAGATTACCGAAAACGGCGTGGCGTACATCTTCGTCGACCGCGCTATGCAAAGAAAATTCAACCTCACAAAGGAACAGGCAAGTGCCGCTGTTTCTCATCTCGACTCCATCAAGGGAAGTCTTATCTGGATCGCATTTATTGAGCACGATAAGGAGATACGCGTGCGACTTCGCTCGCGTTTCGTCACCGTCAACAAGATCGCGGAAAAATACAACGGAGGCGGTCACGATTGTGCCTGCGGTGCTACCGTTTACAGCAAAAAAGAAATGCAGCGTCTGATCTCGGATGCCGATGCACATCTGGCTCAATATAAGGCATCAAACGAGGGTTGGCTATGATGAAAATACTCATAGTAAACGACGACGGCATAAGCTCCCCTGCCCTCGCCAAGCTGGCGAAATGGGCCGCGGGCCTTGGACAGGTCACGGTAGTAGCACCTGCATTTGAGCAGAGCGGAAAAAGTCAGGCTATCGAATTTCGTGAACCCTTTGAGATCAAGCCCGTTGATCTTTTTGAGGGGTGTGAAGCGTATTCGGCCGATTCCACTCCCGCCGACTGCGTAAGATACGGCGTAACAGGACTAAAGCGCCGATATGATATTGTATTCTCAGGGATCAATCGCGGGTACAACTTAGGCGAGGATATTTCCTATTCGGGAACGGTTGGCGCGATTCTTGAGGCGGGACGTCTCGGCATAAAAGCGATCGCCCTTTCCGCAGAAGCAGAGTGTGATGACATTGCCTTTTCCGAGCTTGACGCAGTTCTTGAGTTCATTGAAGAAAACCGACTTTTTGACCACGCTCAGCTTCTCAACGTCAATTTCCCGCCAAGGAAAAGCTGCGGGATCAAGATAACGAAGCAAGGCAGCATGTATTACAGCGATGAATTTGTTGACAAGGGTAACAATATGTATCTCCAGATCGGAGAACCGCTTCCTCACGACAATACAGACATCACGACAGACATCGGTGCCGTCGAGAACGGATACGTCTCGATAACCCCGCTCACCGCCGTTAAAACGGACCTTGCCGCATACGAAAAAATGAAGAAATAAAAATTGCGCCCCGCAGATGCGGGGCGCTTTTATTATGCTTTAATTACTGAGCAGCAGCTTCTGTGAACGCGATGAGAGTAGCGTTCTTGAGCTGAGCGGTACCGTTGTAGTTGCCTGCAGGGCCGATAACTGTGATAGTATCGCCAACAGCGGGCTTTGTTGTCATGCCGTCGTATCTCGTACCAATCTGGTCGTAGAGACCGTAGAGGAGAATGGAGTTGCCCTCTGCGTCCTTGATAACGACGTTACCGTACTTGTCGTTCTGAACCTCGGTGATCTCACCGGAGATCATATAGTTATCCTCGGTGTAAACATTGGACTCGGCAGCAACGCCGATATCGGTAACAGCCTTGATGGTGGAAGGAGTTACAAAGTATGTAATATCAGCATTCTTCATCTGAGCTGTGCCCTTGTACTGACCGACAACACCAACAACTACTATGTAGTCTCCGACAACGGGCTTTGTTCCCTCAGCCTCGCCGTACTTCTTGCCGTCAATGAAGGTACCGTAAACGAGAATGGACTCGCCGCTCTCGTCCTTGATAACGATGTTACCGTACTGGTCGTTCTGGATCTCTGTGATGATACCGCCTGCGATATACTTCTCAGCGGTGTAGGATTCCTGAGCTACGCCCAGAGCAAGCAGATCCTTGATAGATGTGATGGTCTTGGAAAGCTTGATCTCGAAGGTCTTTGTCTCTGTAGCGTCACCGCAAGTAACGGTAGCAGTTACCTTAACGGTTACTTCGTTGTCGGGAACCTTGACTGTGAGCTTGCCGTCAGCGATAGCTGCAGCGCCCGTTGTATCGTCGGCAGCCCAAGCGATAGTAACGTCATCGTAGTACTTGCCCTTTGCAGCAAGCTCTACTGTAGCGTCAGAGGAGAAGGAAGCGTCGAGCTTAAGCTCGTCCAGCTCTGCCTTAACCTTGTCAGCATTAGAGAGCTGTACCTCTTCATAGTTTGTGAAGGGGGTCGTGCTCATGGGAATGAGGTAGGGAGCGCCGTTGTAAAGGATAAGGATACCTGTAGCGTCTGCCTTGTTACCGAAGTGAGCTGCGTGGTCTGCGTCGATAGCAGCCTTGTCGTCAGCCTTAATGGTTGTGGGGAAGTCTGTGATGTATGTTCTTACGTATCCCTGCTGCTCGCCGATAGCGAAGTAGAGGTACTGGGAAGTGTCCTTCTCAAGATCCTGAGCGCCGATAGAAACGCCCTTGATTACTACGGGAAGACCAACGTATACGCCCAGATTCTCGCCTGCAGCGAATTTCTCTGTAATGTCAACGGGCTCAACGGTCTTGATGGTGCTGTCAACTATAGCAACCTGACCGCCCTTGATCTCCTGCATACCGGAGTAAGGAGCCATGGGGCCTGTAACCTTAACGGTCATACCAACCTCGATACCGAGATCAGCAACTGGGTCCTGAGTGATGCTGTAGCAGTAGTAACCGCCTGTTACGGAAGCATCTGCCAGGAAGAGGTGGTTGTACTTGTTGCCTGCAGCCTTGGAGTTGATAGCAACAACGATACCCTCAACCGTGAGCATATCGTCCTGCTGAGCAGCCATGTACTCATCGTGGGAGTTTACTTCGTAAGCGGGAACGCTGAGCTTAAAGCCGACTGTTGTGGATGTGCCGTCGCCTGCCTTGATGGTAGCAGTAAGCTTGTACTGAACTTCCTCGGGAGACTTTTCGTCAACACCGATGGTAACAACGCCGTTTGCAGCCTCACCAACGGTAACCTTATCGGAATCAACTACCCAGTCGATCTGATAAGTAACGCCGCCGATGATTACCTGAGCAACAACGTCGAAGTCAACAGCCGTTGTGGAGAGGTCTTCCTTATAGAGGCCCTCCAGGTAAGCAGCCGCGCCTTCAAGGTCGTACTCAACGTCAGTCGATGTGTCCTTGGGGTCGTCCTTGGGGTCGATGTCCTTCTCGCCGCACGCTGCGAATGCAAAGCATACGAGAAGAAGAACGAGCATGAGTGCAATAATCTTTTTCATAACTTTTTTCCTTTCAAGATTTTTTGATTTTATTTATTAGTTGTGAAAAGTTACGTCTTTGATCGAATAAATTTCGATCTGATATTCGCCGTCAAAGAAATCAACAAAGCCTCGGACGTCGATGGTCTTGCCTTCAAATCGGTCGGGTGTGACTTTGACTCCGTCCTCGTAGAGCACTATGGTGCGAAGGTCGATGGACGTCCCGTCCGAGGCAGTACAGTGAAGCGTCATAGCTCCCGCAGAATCCCCGCTTGGAGTCGTATAAACGCTGTTGACCGTAAGGTCTTTCATGGAAATTGAAGTGTTGAGAACAAGTCCTGCATAGTCAAAGAGCTTTGCTTCGTCCTCAAGCATAACGTTCACCTCGCTTACAAAGGTCTTGGCGTCCACCTCATGGTAGCCTGCCGTGTGTCCTTGCGAAATAAGCTTGATGTTTCTGGGGTTTTCCTTGTCACGTCTGTTGTATTCAAGACCCGACACCTGATATACCCCGCCCGTTTCCCAATAGGAGACGATACCGACCACGCGGATCTCGTTGCCAATGGAAAGGATCTCAAGTCCCTCTCCGTTCAGTCCCGACGTGCCGTAGTAAATGGTCATGCCGTAGTACATATCGTTTTCCTCGTCGTATTCCTCAACGATGATAGAGCCGGAGCTGTTCATCGTGACCACTCCGTTGAACGCCACCAGCGCGCCCTCGTAATCCTCTATGTGAGTACGAAGCTCCTTCAAGGTGACCTCCTGTGCGTTGCCGTAGGGGAAGTCAGGGTCTTTTTCGTCGGAATAAACGAACAGTTCATTTGCGATAGCCTGAGCAATAGCATCGGTACAATACGTGCCGTAGCGATTTTGTGAGGCGTTGGAGGATATCGCGTAACCCTCTTGAAGAATTTCAAGATTCAGGTTACGATAATCCTTGTCGTCCGCCGTCTTATACCACACCCAAACCAAATGTCTTTCGCCCGTGGAGTCTATGTTCCACTTGCCGTTGTCCGATTCAAGTATGATTTTTGTTGCGCTCTCAAGCTTGGAGCGGGTGAATTTTGATGCCGCCTTGCCCCATTCTTCGATCTTGCCCGTGGACTCGGGAGTGTTTATGGCAAGATATCTTGCCTTGAGTATCCCGTCGGGGCACACCGAGGAGTCCACGTAGAAATGAGTGGTATCACCGTCTATATAGGACTTCACGGTCGCCTCGATCTTTAGCGTGTCGGAATTTTCCTCAAGCTTAAGCTGAGATACGTAGTCCACCCAATCGGCTTTCCCCCCGTCGTCGGGGTCCATGCCGCCGTCACAGGACACGAGCAGAAAAACGGTAGCAAAAACGACCAATAGTAAAACTAAAAGTCTGCTATTTCTTTTCATAATCGAAAAAGATCAGATCAATATTCGCACTCTTCGATAGCAGCGGCGAACTTTTCCTTGATCATAGCCAGCTTGTCGGCAGCGTTCTCGTAGTTGGAGAAGCAGGTCTGCATAAGGAGACCGACCTCGTCACGAGCGGTAGAGGAGCCGTTGAATGCGGGAGAAACGTAGTAAGCCTTCTCCTGCTCAAGACATACCTTTGCGGAGTAAGCAGCGATACCTGTCTTGAAGCCGTCTGCTTCAGCCAGGAATTCCTTGTAGATCTCGTCGTCGTTTACGTTCTTGATAGCGGGAACGTAACCGGAAGCCTCGGAGAAGGAAGCCTGGAACTCAACGTCTGTTGTAAGGAACTTAACAAGCAGCCAGGAAGCATAAACCTCCTGCTCATTTTCCTGCTGGAAGATACATACAGAGGGACCCTGAGAGATAACCTTGGGGTTAGCGGGGTCTACCTGAGGGATCGGAACGATTCCGACCTCGAAGGGATACTCACCGTTGACCTGGTCGGGAGCCTGGTGCACCGCACCCGCGGAAGAGCCGATGGACATATAGCTCTTACCCAGCTCGCCCTCAGCCTTCTTGAACGCATCGGAGGTGTAACCGCCGGAAAGCTCCTTGGTGGTTACCCAACCCTTTGCATACCAGCTTGCAAACTTTTCAACGAAAGCGTGATTGGTCTCGTTGTCAAAGAGATAGTTGGTTCCGTCAACCTTTGTAGCAGAGGTGTAGGGAGAGCCGTACTGCTCGCACATGGTGATGAACCAGTTGTTCTCGGAGTCGTATCCGAGAGGTGTGGAGGTGGGCACAAGTCCCTTGATGGTCTCGCAGAGAGCTTCCATCTCGTCCCAAGTTGTGGGGACAGTGAGATTGTTTGCATCAAAGAAGGTCTTGTTGTAGTAAAGAACCTCGGTAGACTTGGAGAAAGGCAGAGTATACATCTTGCCGTCGCCAAATGCGCGGCCTTCGTTGAAGAAGCCTTCGATGTAGTTGCCTACCTGCTCCTCGGTCAGACCCATGATCTCCTTTGTGCCGTCGGCACGTGTTACCTCAACGGTGCTTGCCATAAGGTCGTCAAGCGGAACTACTGCCTTGGCTACGTTGTAAAGTGCAACGTGGTCGGGATAGCAGTAAGCAATGTTGGGCTGACCGCCAACGGTAAGCTCGGTCTTGATCTGATTGCGAACAGCGTCGTAGTCACCGACCTGCTTATGCTCAACGGTGATCTTGGGGTAAAGCTCGTTGAAGCGCGCGATAGCGTCGTCAAGAACGGGCTGAAGGTTTGTCGCGCTCATTGTGTGATAGAACGTGATGGTAACCTCGCTTCCGTCGTACGCGCCGCTAAGGTCCGCGTCAGCGATCTTCTTTCTTCCGCATCCTGCAAGGAGCAGAACGCTCATGCACATAGCCACGGCAAGAACGATGGACAGAATTCTTTTCATGGTGTCATCCTTTCTGAAAATAAATATTTGTTATGATTTTAAAAAAATCTTATAACACAAAAACTATTATCCCTTGATGCCGCTTCTGGATACGCCCTTCATGATGTACTTTCTCAGGAAGAGGAATACCAAAAACAGCGGTGCGGATACGATAGCGACCGCCGCCATCTGTACGGGGATATTTACGTCGCCCGTAGACTCAACGAAGGCGTTACGGAGACCGTTTGTGATAAGCCTGTACTCATCGGAATCGGTAACCAGATTCGGCCATACGTAGGAGTTCCACGCGCCCATCATTTTAAGGATTGTGATAGAGATGAGCGTAGGCAGAGAGAGAGGGATCATTACCCTCCAAAGATACTTGAGATCGCTGGTACCGTCCACCTTTGCGGCAAGGTACAGCTCGTTTGGTATCTGCATAAAGTTCTGTTTCAGCAGGTAAATGTAGAACACACTTACAAGGAAAGGAACGATAAGTACCGTAAAGGTGTTCATCCAGTTGAGGTAGAACACGGTCTGGTAGTTTGTAATGGTGAAAAGCTCACCGGGAATCATCATGGTAGCCAGAAGAACGGCAAAGAGTGCGTTCTTGCCCTTGAATTCAAGGCGTGCGAAGGCGAAAGCCGACAGGACCGTGATAACAAGGGACAGGATAGTGGAGACCAGGCCCACGTAGACCGTGTTAAGGAAGAGGCGTCCCAGATTTGCCTGAGTAAATGCCTCGGCGTAGTTCCCGAAAACGATGGTTTCGGGGAAAAGCGTGGGGACCGAGAGCTTGTACTCGTCCAGAGTTTTAAGGGAGGATATGATCATCCAGTAAAAGGGGAAAAGGACGATGATAGCAATAAATATCAGGAAAGCATAGGTCAGAACCATACCTGCTGTCTTGCCTACCTTTGCGCTGGTGCGCAGCTTGTTTATATCTCTGGATCCCATTACGCGAATGGCGGAATCACCATTGCTCTCGGAGGTAACGTTCTTTGCATTTTCAATTTTATCAGACATATTTACCTCCTATCAGAAATGGGTCTTCTTTTTGCTGACGTAAAGATTTATCATCGTTACGACAAAAATGATACCGAACAGAATCAGAGCCGCGGCAGATGCCTGTCCCTGGCGCTCGTCGATAAAGTTGT
>JAZODH010000093.1:0-20483 GCA_045596925.1 Eubacteriales bacterium | reverse complement strand
TCCCATAGACGCACTAAAAACATCATTATAAGAACATTATAGCATAAAATTATGACTTTTTCTACACTTTTCTAAAACATTATAACGGCACAAAGCAAAAACTTCCTGCCGTTCAGTTTCTATGACACAAGCTGTTTGTTGCGATAAACCATAGATTTTTTGTGGGTGCTTTATAAATAGTCTATATGGTTAGGCATAATAACGTATTGATTTACGGTTACGTCGTGATAAAATTCGTTAAATTGATTTATATATTTGTTGGCTACCATTCCATGCGGTAACAATTTTACGCTTTTCGGGACGCCGAGGACGTCGTCCCCTACGATTTGAGAAAGAATATTTCGCCTATTTTGGGTACATATTGTCACAAAATATCCGCCCGATGTATTATAATCAAATTTTTTTAATCTTGTTGGTTTTCGTATAGGAAAGTTATTTTCATTATTCAATTTTCATCACCCACCCTATTATAACACAAAAACGGCAGAGGAACAATACTCTGCCGTCATTTTCTAAAAGGTTTAAAGGGGGCTTTTTCCAAGCCCCTTTGAAAAGGGGCCTGGACTCCCCAAACTAAAAAAGCAAAAAACGATGGCTGAACACCATCGTTTTTTGTTTGATAGGACAAGCCGTCTATGATTTGTCCCTTTTTAAAAGTTTTTGGGGTCAAGGGGCTTTTTTCAAAAAACCTCTTGCTCTCCCCCTGCAAACTAACTTACTGAGCAGCGTCAACGATTGCTGTGAACTTGGATGCAACCAGGGATGCGCCGCCGATAAGGCCGCCGTCAACGTTGACCTTATCAAGAAGCTCCTTTGCGTTTGCATCGTTCATAGAACCGCCGTACTGGATAGTCATAGCCTCAGCCGCGTCTGCGCCGTAGAGAGAGGCAACCGTGTCACGGATAACGCCGCAGGTCTCGTCAGCCTGCTCGGGAGTAGCTGTCAGACCTGTACCGATAGCCCAAACGGGCTCGTATGCGATAATAACGTTCTTCAGCTCCTCGGCTGTAACGTCCTTGAGATCGAGCTTTGTCTGCATAGAAACGACCTCGTTTGTGATGCCGTTAAGTCTTTCGTCCTTAACCTCGCCCAGGCAAAGGATAACCTTCATGCCGGCGGCGAGAGCAGCTTTCGTTCTCTTGTTTACAGTCTCGTCTGTCTCAGCGAAGTACTGACGTCTCTCGCTGTGACCGATGATAACGTACTCAACGCCCATAGAAGTGAGCATTTTTGCGGAAACCTCGCCCGTGTAAGCGCCCTTTTCCTCGAAATGTACGTTCTCTGCGCCGATCTTGATGTTAGAGCCCTTTGCCGCCTCCATTGCGGGAGCGATGTCCACGTAAGGAGCGCAGAAGATAATGTCGCAGTTGTTCTTGCCCTCGACCATGGGCTTGATCTCGTTAATAAAAGCTACTGCCTCGGCGGGTGTAAAATTCATCTTCCAGTTGCCCGCGATGACAGTGCGTCTCTTTGCATTATTCATTTTGAAAACATCCTTTTTGTAAAATTCAGAGTGAGGATTTGAAGCCATATCAAGTCCCCTTTTTAAAAGTTTTTGGGGGTATGGGGGCTTTTTCAAAAAGCCCCCATAAAAAACCTATTACTTGCTTTCCAGGCAACTTATGCCGGGAAGGTCGCGACCCTCAAGGAACTCAAGAGAAGCACCGCCGCCTGTGGAGATGTGAGTGATCTTATCAGCAAAGCCCAGCTGCTCGCAAGCCGCCGCGGAGTCACCGCCGCCAACGATGGAGATAGCGTCGGACTCAGCCAGAGCCTTTGCAACAGCCATTGTACCCTTTGCGAGAGTGGGGTTTTCAAATACGCCCATAGGACCATTCCAAACAACAGTCTTTGCGTTCTTTACAGCGTCAGCGAAGATCTCGATAGTCTTATCACCGATGTCAAGTCCTTCCATGTCAGCGGGGATCTCGCTGGAAGAAACTACCTTTACGTCAACGGGACCGTCGATGGGGTTGGGGAAGCCTGCCGCAACAGTTGTATCAACGGGGAGAAGGAGCTTAACGCCCTTTTCCTCTGCCAGCTTCATCATATCTTTACAGTAGTCGATCTTCTCGGAGTCGAGCAGGGAGTTACCTACGCCGTAGCCCTTTGCAGCCAGGAATGTGTAAGCCATACCGCCGCCGATGATAAGAGTATCGACCTTTGTGAGGAGGTTGTTGATAACGTTGAGCTTGTCGGAAACCTTAGCACCGCCAAGGATAGCAACGAAGGGACGCTCGGGAGCCTCAAGAGCCTTACCCATAACGCCGATCTCCTTCTGAATGAGGTATCCGCAAACGGCGGGAAGGTAGTCGGCAACGCCAGCAGTGGTAGCGTGTGCGCGGTGAGCTGTACCGAACGCGTCGTTTACGAAAATGTCAGCCATGGAAGCAAGCTCACGTGCAAACTCGGGGTCGTTCTTTGTCTCGCGTGCGTCGAAACGAACGTTCTCAAGAAGAACAGCCTCGCCTGCCTTCAGCGCTGCAACCTTTGCCTTTGCGTCGGGACCGATAATGTCCTCAGCGAAAGTAACCTTGCCTGCAAGGTCCTCGTTGAGTCTGTCTGCAACGGGCTTAAGTGTGAGCTTCTTCTTGTCGCCAAGAGCCTTCTCAAGGTAAGCAGCCTTTGCTGCAGCCTGCTCAGCTTCGGGAAGAGCTTCAACAGCCTTCTTTTCCTTCTTTGTCAGACCGAAGCCCTCGGTGAAGATGCTGTGGGGCTTGCCCATGTGAGAGCAGAGGATAACCTTTGCGCCCTTATCCATGAGGTACTTGATCGTGGGGAGAGCACCGACGATTCTCTTGTCGGATGTGATCTTGCCGTCCTTCATGGGGACGTTGAAGTCGCAACGAACCAGACAGGTCTTGCCGGCAACGTCGATGTCTTCGATGGTTTTCTTGTTATAAGTCATTTTAAAAGTCCGCCTTTCAAATAAATAATTTTCCAATTAGATATTTTACCACACTTTTTTTGCTTTGACAATAGCTTTGCGTTAAATTTTTGTCATTTCACAAAAAAATTCCTAAAAACTATCCCTGATTGTTAATCCTGTCTACTTTTGCACGGTTCTGGTTGTGCTCGGCAAGAGTTTTTCCGTAATAAGTGTTACCGTAGTTGTCGGAAACGAAGAAATAGTAGCTTGATTTTGCGGGGTAGAGAGCACAGGTGATGGCCTCGTAGCCGGGGTTTGCGATAGGTCCGGGAGGAAGCCCGTCGTAGAGGTAAGAGTTGTAGGGGGTGTCGTATTCAAGGTCCTCTTTGGTCAGCGCACTCTTTCTTTCACCGTCGCGCACTTGAATTGCGTACATGATGGTAGCATCACTTTCCAGCTTGGGGTAGTTGGCAGGGTTATTCAGTCGGTTGTGGAAGACCGAGGATATCATCTCGTAGTCTGCCGAATAGCGTCCCTCCTTCTCAATAAGAGAGGCAAGATTCATTACCTGGTCGATAGTCATTCCCATTTCCTCAGCCTTTGCTTCAAGGGAATCCGAGAAGATCTGATCGAAACGGCGGAGCATCTTGTTGATGACCACCGATTCCTTACTGCTCACGTAGAAATCGTAGGTGTCGGGGTAGAGATAGCCTTCAAGGCGGTAGGTCCTGCCCGGCATCTGACTCATATCAAGAGCGCGGACGAAATCGTAATCGAAATCGTAGTTGTTGATGACGTCGACAAATCCCTCACGAGTTCCGATTCCGTTTTCTGTGAAAAGGGTTATCATCTCGTCTACCGTGTAGCCCTCGGGGATCGTGATGCGGACAGTCTCGGTGGACGGCTTGTCAACGAACTCCAAAAGAAGCTCGTCGTAGTTCATCATTCCGTTGACGGTGTATATTCCCGCTTTGAAATTGTAGGTCTCGTCGATCTTTTTGAGCTTGGAGTAGATTATCATGAGGTTGGGGTATTTTATAACTCCGCTGTCGCCCAGGATCGTGGATATTTCCTCCACGGTCGCATATTCGGGGATCTCGATCTCCACCTGCTCGTCGCTCTTGACGAAGGCGTACATATCGTTTCCGAACTCGATGACGTAGTAAGAAAGGATTCCTGCCACCAGTGCCACCAGCACGATGTAAACCACCGCTTTAATGATGCTCTTTACGGCGTTTGATGCGGAGGACTCGTATTCCTCTTCATCATCCTCTTCGTTTTCCTCCTGCTCGGCGCTTCTCTGACGCGCCTGCTTTAAGAGGAGTGCCTGCTGGCGCTCGATCTCGTCCTTTTCTATAATGCGTGTGTTTGAACTTGATCTCGGCTGCGCGGGCTCGGACTTTGCCTTGGCCGACTGATTTGCCGCCGCGCGACGGATCGTAGGTGCGGAGGGGTTAGCGGGTTGGGCAGGCTGTGCGGCGCGAGGTGGAGCAGGTCTCTGTATCTGAGGCTGTGCTCCGCCGGGAGCGGGAGCCTGCGTAGGTCGCTGAACGGGTCTCGTCCGAGAGGGCTGTCCCTGCATGGGGACGGGTCTCTGAGGAACGTATTGCTGACCCTGACGGGGTACGTCTTGCTGTGCACTCATCTGAGGAGGCGTCTGTGCAGGTCGCTGTGCGCGCTGTTGAGCTGTTTGAGGTGTGGCGCCGTAAGGCTGTGCGGGTATTGCCCGCGGAGCTTGACCCTGCACAGGCTGTCCCTGCATGGGCACGGGTCTTTGGGACGCGTGCTGAACATTTTGCGCAGGGCGTTGTGCTACGCCGGGTTGAGCGGTATGGTGCACAGGCGTTTGCCTGCTGACCTGTCCGCCGGTGCCTGTTCCGTTGTTTTGGTTGTTCATGATATCAACGTCTTTGCTGTGGCAAAGGTCTCCTTTCGGTAGGAATATGCGGTCTTAATCAGCGATAGATGAACACCGCAACGAAGAAGATAAGGTAACAAACGATAGCCGCCGGTGCCAGGAACACTTCGGGGAAGTACAGATCCCCTATCTGTTTCTTTGGCGGCAGATAATCCGAGGGAATATTCTTCTCGGCGTATTTTTTATATATTCTCGCCGCCTGTCCGCAGAAGAAGATCAGAAAAACGGCGAAACTGCTTGCAAGGATTATGAGAAAGAGCTCGGTGCTTCCCGTGGTGTTGAAGATCTCGCCGACAAAGGACTGACCGTAAAGCCCGTACAGATTAAAGAAGAAATGTACGATCATTGAAGCGATGCAGGAACGGCAGGCGTACATAACGGCGAAAAGGAGAAGTCCCGCAAAGAAATAAACGGGGAAAAGCGCCAGCCTGAAGTGGAGCATTGCAAAGAAAACGGAGGTGATAACTGCCGCCGTTCCGATGCCGAATCTCTCATACTCGGCGCAGAGCACCGCGCGGAAGAACAGCTCTTCGCAGACCGCGGGCAGAATGGCGTAAGCGAGGATAGAGACTGCCATGCCGTCGGCACCTTGGTTTTTCACTGTATAAGTATCGTAAAGAGAAAAGCTCTTTTCGGAAAAACCGTCGGCAAAGATTATGTTGAGCAGGAGCGAGCCGCAGATGAGCAGGAGAGTCCCCCAGATGATGAGTACTGTCTGATCTCCGCCGAATCCTCTCATGCGGAGCTTGCCCTTCAGCTCCTTGCCCCGAAGCTTCGTGTAAAGGATGGCAGGGAAGGCGAGGATAAGCAACTGCAAAATGATAACGCTCAGATAATCGTTGCCCGAGCCGTCCGCCACGCCGATCAGTCTGGCGAGCAGCAGAAGTCCGAACGACAAAGCTGCAAGAGAGGGCGCCGTTATATTCGGTTTGAATTTTTCAAGCATAGGCACCTCGCGTTTGTTTGATTGAAATCTATCTGTCTGCGATGACTTGGTGACGAAGCTCCTCTGCCGTCTTTTCACCGCGCAGAGCAGAGACCAGCAGAAGTCCGAAATCAAGAGCCGCGCCCATTCCCGCGCCCGTAATAATGTTTCCGTCGCGGACGGCGGGTACGTTCAGAATTTCACTTTCCTCAAGATACTGCTCAAATCCGGGGTAGCAGACTGCCTTCATACCGCGCATCATACCAAGCTGCCCCAATATCATGGGAGCGGCGCAGATAGCGGCGATTATTGCGTTACACTCGATGGCGTGGCGAATGGCGGTAATGACGGTGTCGCTTGCCATGAGGTTCTTGGTGCCGGGCATGCCGCCGGGCAGGACTATCATGTCGGGCATGGTGTCACAAAATTCGCTGTCGGCAATATCCGCCTCAACGGCGATGCCGTGAGAGCCGACTATTCTTTTGCCGCCGATGCCGACGGTCTTGACTTCGATGCCCGCGCGGCGCAGAAGATCAAGAGGGGTGAGGGCTTCGATCTCCTCAAAGCCGTCTGCGAGAAAAATGTAGGTCATATTTTCGTCCTTTCGGAGTGTTTAGTTAAAATATTCGCCGATCTTGTCAAGAGGACACTCGGTCTCCTCGTGAGTGGACAGGTTCTTTATCTTGGCGATGCCTGCCTCAAGCTCGTTTCCGCCAACGATAACCACATGGGTGTACTTGCCCTTGATGGCGTAGTCAAGCTGTTTACCGAACTTCTTTGTGCCGATGTAAAGACTGCTCACGATGCCGTTTGCGCGGAGGGCGTCAACGATGCTCGTGTACTTTTCAACGGGGACTTCCTCAAAGCGAGCTACAAGCACTTTTTTGCCGATGTTGTAAATGTCGGGAATGAGCTTGTGAGTTACAAGGAAGTTTTCAAGGGTCACGTCGCCGAATCCAAAGCCAACTCCGCTGATATTGGTCTTTTTGAGGAAAAGACCGACTAGGTTGTCGTAGCGGCCGCCGCCGAACATGGCGCGGTTGTTTTCGGGAGCTTCGTCGAACACCTCGAACACGGTGCCCGTGTAGTAGTCCAGACCGCGGATGATACCGAAGTCGAATACACAGTATTTTTCGATGCCCATGGCGCGGACCGCCTCAAAGAGGGAGAGAAGCTCCTCGGAGCCGCGGGATTCGGGGCACAGGGCTGTAGCTTCCTCTACCGTCATTGTATATAATGCGTCGATCTTGGCAATTTTATCCTCGCTGATGCCAAGCTCGGTCAGGTCCTTGACGTAAGCCTCGCGGGAAACCTTGTTTCGGCGGTCGACGACCTTTGAGACCTTACGGCTTCCTTCGGCGTCGGTTCCGCAGATGGCAGAGATAACGTCGTTGAAGAAACGGCGGTTGTTGATGTGTACACGGAACATGGTCTCGTCGGCATCGAAGGATTTCATGAGGCTGATGGCGGTTGAGATGACTTCAAGGTCTGCGTCATATGTGTCGCAGCCGAAGATGTCAACGTTTACCTGCCAGTGCTCGCGGAGACGGCCTCTCTGGGGTCTTTCGTAGCGGTAGAGGTTGGGGATACTGAACCACTTGAGGGGCATATTCAGCTCTGCACACTTTGCCGCAACGAGACGTGCCACGGTGGGGGTCATCTCGGGTCTGATAGCCAGACGGCGGCCGCCGCGGTCCTCAAAGTTGTAGGTCTGCTCGCAGGCGATCTCCTCGCCGCTCTTTGCTATATAAAGGTCGAGACTTTCAACCATAGGGCCGTTGTATTCGTCAAAGGCCGCCAGCTCCAGGGCGCGTCTGATCTTACCGAAGAACCAGTTGCGGAGCTTCATGTCGTCGGGGTAAAAGTCTCTGGTGCCCTTGTAAGGCTGTGTTGATAAAAGTTCCATTTTTCATTTCCTCGCGTGAAAATATTTACTCAATTTAATATTATATCACAAATTATTGCGTTTGTCTATACCGCACTGTAAATTTTTAGAAATGGGATTTAGGTAAGTCCCCCTTGTCCCTACGGGTCTGCGGAAATTGGACGCTCTCCACCCTGTAGGTGCGACCGGTGGTCGTTCGCATATCCGCAAAGGGAACATTTCGGAATTAACGGGAGGAGCAAGCTCCTCCCCTACCGGGACTGATAGAATCGTTCGCGCTCTTCTCTGTAGGGGCGACCATTGGTCGTCCGAAAAAAGAAAAAACGATGTTGTTAAGACATCGATTTTGCCGGTTTAGTTTGGGGGATCCAACACCCTTTTTAAAGGGGGCTGGTGGGGAGTCCAGGCCACCTTTTCAAAGGGCTTGGGAGAAAAAATAAGAGCGGCACCGCCGCTCTTATTTTTACTTTATAACGATGTTCATTACAAGAACAAGCACTCCGAAAAGAGCAGAAACGATTGCTGTTGCAATGAAAAGGACCTTGTCCTTCTTCTTTTCCTTACCCTTGCCGAAGAACGACTCGGAACCGCCTACGATAGTGCCGGAAAGACCGTCCTCACCGCCCTGCTGGAACATACCCGCAACGATAAGAAATACCGCAAGCACCAAAAGAATAATACCGAATGCTATCTCCATGATAATTTAAACCTCCAAAAAGATGTTATTTCGTTCATTTAACGCGCCAAAAAGGGCGCAGTAACCTTTATACCATGGTAGTATACCATACTTTTTTGGAAATTTCAAGAGGAAATTTGATTTTTCTCAAAATATTTTTGTTTTTGCGAGTCCTCGGACCTGTTTTTTGTCAGATTCGGACGGTTTTGCCCGTTCGCGCGGACTCATGCCCGTTTCCCGCGCCGCTTCGATTATGAGCGCCGCCCGCTCGGGTGTAATGTCAATGGGCTTTTCCACCAGCACGTGCTTGCCGGCTCTCATTGCGCGGACGGCGTAGTCCGCATGGAGATGACTGGGGAGACAGATGCTGATGATGTCAACTGCATCGTCTGTTATCAGTGCATCAAAATTGTCGTAAAGCTTTGCCGTGGGGTACACGGCAGCCGCCTTTTCAAGCTTTTTGGGATCAATATCGCAAAGTGCCGCTAAAGTGGCGTCGGGGTGGGTCAGCACCGCATCTGCGTGTGCAAGTCCGATTCCCAGCCCCAGCACCGCGTATCCGATCTTTTTCATTTTGCACCTGTTTTAAACTCGGAGAAGCAGAACTTCTCTTTTTCTGTCACGTCTATCTTACCACGGACCAAAAGAAAAAAGAATTGTCAATCGGACCCTGTTTTGCTCATTTCAGTGCAAGATTTACAATCTTCTGGCAAAGCTCGTCGTAAGTGATACCGACGGCGGCGGCCGCTTGGGGTAGAAGACTTGTGGGAGTCATGCCGGGAAGGGTGTTCGCTTCAAGACAGTATACCTCGCCGTCTTTTGTGAGAATGTAGTCCATTCTGGCAAGTGAGCGCAGGTGGAGCGCGTCAAAGGCAAGTCGGGTGTACTTCCCCAGCTTTTCAACCGTTTCCGAAGGAATGTCCGCGGGGCAGATCTCCTCGGTAAGACCGCTCTGGTATTTGTTTTTGTAGTCGTAGTAGCCGGATTTGGGAATGATCTCAATGGGAGGAAGCACCTGTCCGTCAAGAATTGCCACCGTCAGCTCGCGACCAACGATGCGCTTTTCGATAAGAACCTTGTCTTCCCATTTTGCCGCTTCCGCAAGGGCACAGTCAAGCTGATCCTCACGGTCGATCATGGAAATTCCCACGCTCGAGCCGCAGCTGCAGGGCTTTATTACGCAGGGAAGTCCCACCGACAGCGCGATATCCTTTGCCTTGGGGTCGCGGGGATCGCAGACCTCGCCCACAGGCACGGGAACGCCTGCACGGCTCATGAGGATCTTCGCCACGTCCTTGTCCATGGCAAGCAGACTTCCCGCATATCCTGAGCCTGTGTATTTGATGTTGAAATTGTCAAGTGTCGCCTGGAGCTGACCGTTTTCGCCCATGGCACCGTGGAGACCGATGTAGACCACGTCCGCCGCGCGGCAAAGCTCAAGAATACCGGGACCGATAAGCTCTGACCTGCCGCCGTTTTTTGCGATCACAGCATCAAGATCGGGGACTGTTTCCTCAACCTTGTAGGAATAGCTGTAATCGGAGCGGAAAAGACTTTTATCTATGACTGTTTCTGCGGGAACGCCCTCATAAACGTCCGCCAGATATACGTTGTTGCCGTTTCTCATAAGCGCCGCGGCAATAAGGCTTGCCGAGGAGAGAGAAACGTCGCGTTCGGGGCTGATACCGCCCGCCAATATTGCTATGTTCATAATGTAACCTCCAAAAGATTTCTTTCAGGCCTTTTTTAGGACTGCCACGCGGTCGTTGCCCGAAAGGTCGGAAAGAATTTTACAACAAAATCCGTTCTCTGTTGCAAGTTTTTTTAAATCCTGCCCCTGGTCGTAGCCGATCTCAAAGGCAAAAAAGCCGTCGGACGACAGGAGCGGGGTGTAGAATTTCAGTATTGCGCGGTAAAAATCCAGACCGTCCGCGCCGCCGTCCAGCGCCGCCTCAGGCTCACATTTGACCTCGGGGGACAGGGTTTTTACCACGTGACTTTGAACGTAAGGGGGATTTGACAGGACGGCGTCAAAGGGTGCGCGGGATTTTATTCTCTCGGCCGGCTCGGAGAGAACGTCTGCCAAAATCGGCGCAAATCTGTCCGCAACGCCGTTTTTTTCGGCGTTGCGCTTTGCCAGATCAAGAGTTTCGGGGAAGAGGTCGACCGCCGCGGCACTGCAATCCCGCCTTTTGGCAAGAGTCGATATTGCAACGCAGCCGCTTCCCGTGCAAAGGTCGATAAAACTTGCGTTTGCCGACAACTCACCGATCGCCGTTTCTACCAGCAGCTCGGTGTCCTGCCTCGGAATGAGGCAATGCTCGTTTACCTCGTATTCCTCGGTCATAAAAGACCACGTGCCGATAATATACTGGAGAGGGTAGCGGCGCGCGCGTTTTTCCACCGCCGAGCGCAATTCCTCCGAATCAAAATCCTTTTCACCCACAAACGGAAGCTCGAAACGGCGCACCGAACAAAAATGCTCGAGCAGGATCTGTGCGTCGTATTCGGGCGTTTCGACGCCTGCTTTCTCCAAGGATAAGACTATGTCGCAAAACTTCAAAAAATCACATCCAAAATCAAATTCCCATAAATAATACCACAAGATGACGAAAAATAAAAGACTTTTAACAAAATATTTATAAAAAAATCTAAAAAATCGGTGATTTTTTCCAAAAAAACTATTGCAATTTTGAAAAAATTATGGTAAAATGAAGACGGAAAAAGGAATAGATATCGGCCACAGGCGGAATACTAATCCCGAAATCTCAGAAACACGGAGGTATTTTGAAATGTTTTTCATTGAAAGAAAAAAAGAGAAGCCCAACGTTGGCAAGATCGTAGCAATTTCTGTTGGCGTTACGTTTGCCGTTGCGGCTGCTGTTTACGGTGTATATATGTTCTGTCGCAAGTATTGCAAGCTGTGTGATTGCGGAGACGAGCTGTTCGATGAGGATTTTGATATCGGCTGCGACGATTGCGCTTGCGAGTTCGCTGACGGCGAAGAGGACGACGAGGCAGTAGAGTTTTAATCTGCCAAAGCACGAAGGAGCCCCGCCACGAGCGAGGCATCGGATAAAAATCTCAAAAAGGAGAACAGGCCAATGGAGGATCTAAGCTGACCCGGCCCAAAATCTTGAAAGGAGATCAAAAACACAAACCGATGGAGACTCTTAACCCAATCTGATCGAACCAAAATTTCAGAACAGGAGTTTTAAGCCAATGGCAAATTAAGTATCGGCCCAAAGATGTTTTAAGTCTTATAAGGAGTGAACCCAGACCGATGAGAATCTTATTGTCAAACGATAAAAGCAGAATTTTAGGATAGGAGCTTTACGCCAATGGCAAATTGAAGATCGGCCCGAAAATGTTTTAAATCTTATAAGGAGATCAAACCCAGACCGATGGAAACTCATTTTTTGTAAGCTGAATTTTGAAAGAAATATCGGGTACAAGGAAATGTGCAATTAAATTACGACTGACCGGCTCTGCCGGTCAGTTTTTTTGTTCGTTTTTGGCAAGTAGTCGGTATGGCGGGGGCGCTCCTGCCGTTTGTCTCTAAAAGTAACATTTGTGCCAAGCCCCCTTTAAAAAGGGTGCCTGGACTCCCCAAACTGAAAAGGCTCAAAAACGATATCTGAACAACATCGTTTTTGAGGGCGAATGATTTTCACAGACCCCTACCAAGAAAGATCGAACGATTTGTCTTATACCCATGGGGAAACAGGTAAACGAACGATTACGACACCCCACCACCTATGAAGACTAGCGAATTCGGTACTGTCGAATTCGCGCATGGGGATGCGCCACCCTTGCGGTGGCGCGCCTTTCTTCTTTTTGCTCTTTCCGTCTACATTCAACCATCTCACTTTCTTCTTTCCGCGAAAGAAGAAAAAGAGAAAGTAGACAAAAGAATTCCGACGTAAATGAATCCTCAAAAACAAACACATTCGCCTTAACTTCACCTTTTCTCATTTTCTTTTGCAAAGAAAATGAGAACGGGATAACCCCCATAATCGATTCTTCTTAAGAATTCATTCGCGTGTGTATTTTTCTCTTTTTCTTCTTTGAGGCGCAAAGAAGAAAAAGAGAAATCGGGCGAAAAAGAGAAAAAAGAAACGCTTTCCTCGTTCTCGCAGAGCGCAAAAGAAATTGTCTCATACGCGTCAAGCGCTTTTCGCAATTCCTTTCGCTAAGGCTCGAACTCGGTCACTCCGATTCCCGAGCAAGGGCAAAAAATCACCCTTGCTCTCTGTCAGCGCAATCTGAAAGCAAATCTATTCTCTATAAAGCTCACTGCATCTATACCCAAAGCCGCCCTCTCGGAGGGAGGCTTACGGCTATATCGTGACGGAGAGGGGTAATTGAAACCCAAAACGCAAACCCCCGCCGATGGCGGGGGTCAATGCTTTTTATCTGAATTTTTTACTCTGTTCTCAGAGCCACGACGGGATCCTTCTTTGCAGCGATTCCCGAGGGTATAAGTCCTGCCACGAACGTCAGGAACATACTGATGCCCACGAGGATCAACGCGTATTCGGGCAACAGGATAGCATTCAGAGTGTTTATGCCCGTCAATGCGTGCAGGATCGCGGTGATGATAGCGTCAAAGACGTAGGTGATAACGATACCGATGGCACCTGCTCCAAATCCCACGATAAGGGTCTCGGCGTTGAACACGCGGGAGATGTCCTTCTTGGAGGCACCGATGGAACGCAGGATTCCGATCTCCTTCGTACGTTCGAGTACCGAGATGTAGGTGATGATTCCGATCATGATAGAGGACACCACCAGAGAGATTGCAACGAACGCAATGAGAACGTAGGAAATAGCGTCAATTATTGTAGTGACAGAGGACATAAGAAGGGCAACGTAGTCGGTGTAAGAGATCTGCTCCTCGTCGCTCTTGTCTTTGTTGTATTCGTTGATGAGTGTGGCGATCTCGTCCTTGTCCTCAAAGGTGTTGGCGAAAATGCTGATAACCGATGGTGAGTCGATGTCAACGTAGCCCAGAAGCATGAGATTTTCCTCATATGTGGACTCAGAGACCGTTGCGGGCATAAAGGTGTCGTAGAGGAAGGTGTACTGCTCCTCGGTGATAGGCTCGGCGTCAAACGCCATGGCAAGCTGGGCATCGGGCATCATTTCGATAGCCGACAGGACCTCGTTCTTGTACTGCTCTCTGATGGTAGCGGTGAGGATCTGCGCCAGATAGCCGTCCTTTTCCTCCTTGGTCATCGACGCGATATAGCTCTGCACCTGTTCGGCGTCAACGTTCATCTGCGCGGAGATGGCGGCGATAAGTGTGGCATCCTTCTGCTCGTCGGTCATCTGCATCATGGCAGCTCCCAGTGCCTGCATAAGATACTGGGCGGACGGCTCGGATTTCATTGCGCGGTAGAAGGTGGCCTTCATCGTGCTGTCCAGGGTCTTTGCGTATTCGGCAAAGGCGGCCGCCTTTTCTGCGGGGGTAGGCTCGACTTCTTCACCCGTTTTAAAGGGAAGACCTGTGAATACGTCTGTTGCGGGGTCTGCGAGCTGCTCCGTGATTATGTCGCGCTTTGCCGTTTCGTTTATTACGTGCTCGGTCAGGGCCTTTGTGTAGCCGATGGAGCCTGATATCATATTGGAGACTGCGTCGTCGTTGGGACGGATGATACCCGTGATCTTAAGTGTCACGGCCTTTTCGTTGTGATAGAGGAAGTCAAGACCTGCGTCGGTGGCGCTCAGGTCAACGAAAGCACCGCTTGACTGCTTCTGGAAAAGGTCGGGAGAGAGCACCAGCTTGAATTCCTTTGCGCAGATATCCTCGTAGCTCCAGCTTGAGTCCTGAGAAAGGTCGAAATCCTCGCCCTTCTGCATGGTCTCAAGGTGAGCCTTCAGCTCTTCGGCGGTTTTTAGACCGAGCTGATAGAGAGTGATATCGGTTATCTCGTTGTTTTTGTCGACAACGAGAACTATTTCGTTATAAGCCTTGGGCCAGTCGCCGTAGATCACGTCGTACTGCTCGTGGAGCAGGGGTGTGATAAGCCCGCCGTCCTTGTCCGAGAGAAGCTCCTGCCATACGGAAAAGCTTGCCATCATGGGATTTGACTGCATGAGCGCGGTCATTTCCTGACCGTAGATGGTGTCCATCAGCTCCTCAAAGGTTCCGCGGATTATTTTGCCGTCGCTGTCCTTTGTGAAGACGTTCATGTTAAGGTCGTAGGAGTACTGAACGCCCGAAACGAACTCGTCAAAGCGCTCGTCGCTCTCAAGATATTTCTTGAAGGACTTAAGGTCGTTCTTTTCTGTCTCAAGATTGTTCATCTTGTTCATCAGCTCGTAGAGCATATTGTTGGCATATACCCGGTCAAGCTCGTGAGGCTCACCGTCCGCGCCCGTGCCGCCCGTGGTGCCCGCCACCGACATAACAAGCTCCGCCATATCGACTGTCTCGTGCTGGAGGGTGATGGGGTAGCTTGCCAGAGTGTCCTTTTGCACCTGGTCGATGTAGGCCTTGACGCCGTAGGATACCGACAGGATAAGCGCGATACCGATGATGCCGATAGAGCCGGCGAAGCTGGTCAGAATGGTTCTGGTCTTCTTGGTGAGAAGATTGTTGAGGGACAGAGAAAGGGCGGTGAAAAAGGACATTTGTGCCTTCTTTTCCTTGCTTTCCTTCTTTTTGTTTTTCTTACACTCTTTTGATTCAAACTCAACCGTGCCGCCGCTGTAGGGCGCGCTGTCTTCAACGATCTTGCCGTCGATGAGCTTTACGGTTCTTGTGGCGTACTGCTCTGCCAGGTCGGGGTTGTGAGTTACCATGATAATGAGCTTATCACGGGAAATTTCCTTGAGAAGCTCCATTATCTGAACGCTGGTCTGGCTGTCAAGAGCACCCGTAGGCTCGTCGGCAAGGATTATCTCGGGGTCGTTTACAAGTGCGCGGGCAATGGCAACTCTCTGCATCTGGCCGCCCGACATCTGATTGGGGCGCTTAGTTAGCTGGTCGCCCAGACCCACACGCTCAAGGGCTTCCTTTGCGCGCTTTCTTCTCTCGGCCTTCGAGACGCCCGAGAGGGTCAAAGCAAGCTCCACATTTGCAAGAACCGTCTGGTGAGGGATAAGGTTGTAGCTTTGGAACACGAAGCCGATAGAGTGGTTTCGATAGGTGTCCCAGTCTGAGTCCTTGTACTGCTTTGTGGATACGCCGTTTATTACAAGGTCGCCTTCGGTATACTTGTCAAGACCGCCCACGATGTTGAGCAGGGTGGTCTTTCCGCAGCCGGAAGGGCCGAGAATAGCAACGAATTCACTTTTCCTGAACTCGATGTCGATACCTCTCAGCGCATCGACTGTCGTATCGCCTGCGGGGTACTGCTTTACGATTTTTTTGAGTGTAAGCATAAAGATCTCTCTTTCATAAATTTTCTTGGTCGGCTTTGAGCGACCTTGATTTGGGCAAACTTCCCATTTTACCGTTACATCATACAACGCGAATATCAACTCAACGTTAACGAAAAGGGAAAACAAATAATAAAAAAGAGCCAAAAATCAACAAAAAATCCTTGCAAATTCGAGCAAAATATGGTAAAATGTCTTTGTATTGGTTATAATTATTTTACACCACGCAAAGGAGGCGTAAAATGTCAAAGGAAGCGATCCGTCAGATAAAGGAGACGGAGGAAAAGGCCGAGCAGATCCGCGCGGATGCCGCGGCTCGCGCGAGGAGCATGATAGCCGAGGCTGAGCAGCAGGCAGACGAGCTTCGGGCAAACGTCAAGGACGACGCCCGCAAGGCTCTTGAGAGCGATCTTGCGGCAATGCGCAAAAAGTCGGAGGATCTGACCGAGAAAAATCGCGCGGCGGCAACGGATGATGCAGAGAATATCACTCAAACGGCGCTGGAGAATATGAAGGACGCCGTAAAGCTGATCATTTCGGAAGTGACCGAGATCTAAAACACAAGAAAGGCACGGATAAAAATGTCGGTTAGCAAAATGAAAAAGCTGACTGTCCTTGCTCATAAACGGGATACGGACGCACTCCTGTCAAGACTGATGCGCCTGCGTGCCGTGGAGCTGAGGCAGGAGACGGATGAGGAAGGAGAGCTGTCTCCCGTATTCACCGACCTGCAGGGCAAGAGGACAGAGCTTGAAAGAAAAATTCAAACTGCCGATTCCGCTCTTTCCGCCCTGCGAAAATACGGAAAGAAAAAAGGACTGTCTGCCCAACCCATACGGTTTGACATGGACGCCTTCGGAAAGGCAGGAAGCCACAAGCGGGCCGAGGAGTGCGTAGGAGAGGTGATGGCTCTCGGCGGCGAGAAGGCCAAGTATACCGCCGAGCTGGCGACTCTTCGGACGAAGCTCATTGCCCTTGAAGCGTGGCTGGGTTACGATCTTCCGCTTGAATGTTCGGGAACGGACAAAACAGGGATCGTGCTCGGATCTTTCCCGGGCGGTACACCGCTGTCCCGGATAGACGAGGCAGTAGCGCAGGAGGGCACTTACGTTGAAACGGTGAAGGACGACGGAACTACAATGCTGGTGTCCGTTACCTACCTGCTTGCAAGCGAGTCCGAGATCATGCGAGGATTGGCGGGACTTGGATTTATCAGGGTGTCCTTTGACGAAAAGGGAACGCCCAAGGAAGAATCATCGCGGGTAAAAGACGCGATAAGGCGCACGGAGGTGCGGCTTGAGAAGATAGAGGACAGGCTCGGCGAGATCGCCAAGGATACGGACCTGCTTGAGTGTTATTACGATCTGCTGGTCACGGAGGCGCGCAGAACCGAGGCGAAGATGCGACTCGTTGGAACAGAGAACTGTACGGTGCTTTGCGGATGGGTTCCCGAGGGACGGTGTGAGCGAGTGGAGGCGTTGCTCTCAAAATTCGAGTGCGCTTTTGAGATGACCGATCCCGACGAGGGAGACGAGCCTCCGGTATTACTGAAAAACAATCCTATTTCCCGCAGCTTTGAGTGGGTGATGGGAATGTACGCTTACCCCAAGTACGGCACCTATGATCCTACGGTGATAATGAGCTTGTTCTACGTTATTATCTTCGGTCTCATGTTCGCGGACGTGGGCTACGGTGCGATTCTGGTGGTGGCGTGCTTCGGAGGAATTTTGCTTCTCAATCCCCGTGAGGGAATGAGAAACTTCCTTGCAATGTTCGGCTATTGCGGAATCTTCTGTATCATCGGCGGTATACTGTTCGGTGCGTACTTCGGAAATATTCCGCAGGCGTTCATGGAGAACATGATGGGCATTGAGGGTGCCACCGCAAACGTGAATTTGGCGGTGATACTTGACCCGATCCAGGATCCTATGGGATTCCTCATAATTTCCTTGGGTACGGGCGCGGTCCACATGGTGGCGGGTATGGCGGTTCAGTTCTACGTGCTCTGCAAAAAAGGACAGTGGGTTGACGCTATATGCGATATTCCCACCTGGTGGCTATTTTTTGCGGGACTTGGACTTACTTTCGTCTTCCCTTGGGGAAAATACGTGGCGCTTTGCGGTGCTCTTTCCCTTATTGTCACCCAGGGACGGCATGAAAAATCATTTATCATGAAAATATTCAAGGGCGTGGGCAGTCTTTACGGTACGATCAACTATGCCGCAGACCTGCTGTCCTATTCAAGAATATTGGCGCTCGGACTGGCGGCAAGCGTTATCGGTCAGGTGGTCAACACCATGAGCACCATGGGCGGTCCAAGCGTGGTCGGATTTATTATGATGGTTCTGATCTTCACGGTCGGTCACCTGCTCAATCTTGCCATCAACGTGCTTGGTACCTTCGTTCACACCAGCAGACTTCAGTATATCGAATTTTTCGGTAAGTTTTTCGAGGACGGCGGCGTGCCCTTTGCACCCCTGAAACCCTCGGACAAATATACAACAGACAAATAAAAGGAGAAAAAAGTTATGTTTAAGGAAATATTCAGCGGAAACAATATCGCAATCATCGGCGCAGCGGTTGCTGCCATCTTCTCGGGCATGGGCTCTGCCAAGGGTGTTGGTATCGTAGGACAGGCATCTGCGGGACTTCTCACGGAAGACCCCTCCAAGTTCGGTAAGGCTCTGCTTTTGCAGGCTCTCCCCGGAACACAGGGTATCTACGGTCTTATCACAGCGTTCCTTATCATCATGAAGATAGGTCTGTTCGGTGAGCCCGCTACTCTGACCGTGGCTCAGGGCGGTTACTTCCTCATGGCTTCTCTGCCTATCGCGGTTGTGGGATACTTCTCCGCTATCCATCAGGCAAAGGTTGCGGCTGCAGGTATCAATCTTATCGCAAAGCGTCCCGACGAGGTAGGTAAGGCAATTACAGCTTCCGCGCTGGTTGAGACCTACGCTATCTTCGCGCTTCTCGTTTCCCTTCTTCCCATTCTTTTCTACACAGTTTAATCTGTACGTAACGGAGATTTTATAAATGACCGGTCTTGATAAGATAAAAGACAAAATCATAGCCGAGGCTCAGCTTGACGCCGCTCGCATGATCGAGGACGCCCAGAAAAAGTGCAACGAGATAATTTTGCGCGCAAGCGGTGATGCGGATAACATTAAGGCTGAACTTGACGTTGCCGCCCACCGTGAGGCGGAGAGCCTTATCTCAAGAGCAAAATCGGGCGCGGCACTTGAAAAGCGGAATATAATCGCGCAAGCAAAAAGCCATGCCGCGGACCTTGCCTTCGAAACGGCGAAAAAGGAGATCCTTTCACTTCCCGACGAACAGTATATCGAGTTTTTGGCAAAGCTGCTCGTTTCCGCTCTGTCATCACAGCTTGATATCGAGAAGACGAACCGTGAGCTGTACGGCGAGGAGAGCAATGAAGCTCCCGTTGACGTTCTTCTCTCCCAGGAGGATATTATGCGCGCAGGTACGAAAATAATCCCTGCGGCAAAGAAGATGGCGGCAGGAAAACCCGTGTCGCACCTTCTTGAACGTGCGGGCGTTTCGGTAGAGACGGCTAAGATCGAGGGCGGAATGATCATTCGCATAGGCGACCTGGACATCAACTGCTCGGTCGAGGCGCTGATCGAGTCCGCAAAAGAGCGGCTTGAAGGGGACGTTGCAAGGATATTGTTCGGTTAATCCCCGATCCCCCAAAAATTCAAAAGAAAGCTGATAAAAATGAGTATAAAGGACAAATCGACCGAATATATGTATATCTCCGCCCGTGTCCGCGCCATTGAGGCAGGTATGCCGGGCAGAGAGATGATCGGGCGCATGATAAACGCACAGGATGCGGAGTCTGCGGCCGCGGCGGCACTTGAGGGCGGTATCCTTGGCTCGCTTGAGGAGGCAAAGGATCCCGACCGCCTGGATGCGGTGCTCATCCAAAGGCTGAAGGATGCTCTTGATATTGTTGAGAGCGATGAGGGAGGCCGTCAGATTACTTCGATCATCCGACTTCCCTACGACTGCGCCAACATAAAGGCGGCACTGCGCTGTATTCCTCACGGAATTGATTTCTCCGATCTGCTTTTCAACGTGGGAAGCCTTCCCGTACAGCGGTACGGAGAGATGGCAGAGGATGGAGACTTTTCCCCTCTGTCAAAAAATCTTGCGGAGGCTGCCCGGAAGGCTATGACCGAGTACGCCACCACCTGTGATCCCCTGAAGATCGACCTTCCCCTTGACCGCGCGTGCTTTGCCGATATGCTTGATATGGCAGAGGAAACAGGCGACGGCTTTACCGTTGATTTCGTCAAGACTAAGATCGATATGACCAACGCAATGATGCTCGTCCGCATTATAGGAATGGGCAGAAACGGCTTGACCGAGTCTCTGATCTCGGAGGCTCTGATCGACGGCGGATATATTGGCGTCGATGCGATGAAGGGTGTTGTTTTGTCGGAGGAGGCGCAGGATGCTTCCGAGCTGCTCGGTAAGTTCTCCGACCTTATTTCACTCAGGTATCCCCGCATATCCGAGGCACTTGGCGGCGGGAAAGAGGGCTTCGAGAACGTTTGCGACAGTCACATCGAGGAAAAGCTTCAAGAGACAAGATATATTCCTTTTGGTATCCCGATCGTGCTTGCATTTCTGTGCAAGCTTGAATATGAGATCAAAAACGTCCGCATAATTCTGGCGGGCAAGGCGGCGGGACTTTCATCCGAAAAGATCGCGCAGAGAGTGAGGGGCAGCTATGTATAAGATCGCAGTTATAGGCGACCGCGACAGCGTGCTGGGCTACATGGCGCTGGGCTTTGCGGC
>JAZODH010000092.1:0-2377 GCA_045596925.1 Eubacteriales bacterium | reverse complement strand
AAGACATACCTTGAAGCGTATGACGTAGAATCTCTCGTAGACCTCACCGGTCTTGTTAAGGTAAGCGACTATGGTATCGCTCAGAACGCGGCATCTGTTGTGAATATTCTTCTTCCCACAAAGGATAAGCTGGAAAACGGTCAGCAGTACGGCTTCACCGGAGCAAAGGCACTCTCCAGAGTATGGACAGTAGGCTTTGATATGCCTGCGGCAGGCACAATTGATCTGTCCCAGACAGCTGTTAAGATGATCTGCAAGGGTTACTTCAATAGCCTTGATAACATTGACACCGTAATCATGCCCGAGGTATTCACGGCTATCAGCTCTTACTCTATGGCTACAACGGGTCAAACAACCGATACTGCAAGATGGAATGTCTTCGGCAACAACTCTTCCGAGACAAAGCTGAACATCCACGTATTCAACTGGAATGCTCTCAACTGCATCGCCAACACATTCTACGAGGCTCGTCAGAACCCCGAGTACAATAATGGTAAGGCAGATAGTGGCATTGAGCACTATGTTGACTTCCTCAAGATCACATACGATGGAGTAACAAAGACGGTTCTTGAGTGGCGTGCAGATTTCCCTGCACAGCCCGTAGCTTAAATTAAAAGGAGGTAAATAACAATGAAAAATTATATAGCTCCTGAAATCGAAGTAATCAAGGCAGAGGAACTTAACGTCCTTACACAATCAGTAGCCATCGGTGACGTTGACGTCAACGTTGGTGAAGGATTCTTCTAAGATAAAGCAAAAAATTCGAGCCGAGTGCATCGCACTCGGCTCGTTTTTTCGTCAAATAAATATCTCTGCAGCTAAAAGTGGTTTTTTATATAAATATAACTATCCCCGGGACGTTTTCGGTTGACTTTTTTGAGAACCTGTGGTATAATAATCTCTCAGTATATGAGTCGTTTTTTGTATTGCGTCAGCATATATATGGAACGATTTTAACACGTAAAGGACGGAACAAGATGACAAATTACGAACTTTGGCTCGAAAAAGCAACTGAACTGCGCTCCGAGCTTGAAAAAATGAACGAAAGCGAGATAGAGGACGCATTCTACCGTGACCTGGAGTTTGGTACGGCGGGACTGCGCGGCGTTATCGGCGCGGGAACCAACCGCATGAACGTTTATACCGTTGCAAAAGCGTCCCAGGGTCTGGCTAACTATATCGTAAAGAACTTCAAGGACGCAAAAATTGCCGTAAGCTACGATTCCCGTAACTTCTCGGACACCTTTGCAAAGATATCCTCTGAGGTCTTCGCCGCAAACGGAATCAAAGTGGCAATTTACCCCGAACTCATGCCCGTTCCTTGCCTTTCCTTTGCCGTAAGAAGCCTTGGATGCACGGCGGGCGTTATGATAACCGCTTCCCACAACCCTGCAAAGTACAACGGCTACAAGGTCTACGGCGCGGACGGTTGTCAGATGACAAGCGAGGCGGCTGACGCGGTAACGAGCGAGATCGAGAGCCTTGATATTTTTGCAGATGTTCGCCGTATGTCCTTTGAAGAGGGCATCGAAAATGGACTTATCTCTTACATCGACGATAGCGTTTTTACGGCTTTTTGTGAGCAGGTAAAGGGTACGTCGGTGCTGTATGGTGACGAGATCGACAAGAACGTTTCTATCGTATATACGCCTCTCAACGGCAGTGGTCTGAAACCCGTTATGCGTGTTCTGCGCGAGACGGGATTCGGCAACGTAACGGTCGTTGCCGAGCAGGAGAAGCCCGACGGCAATTTCCCCACATGCCCTTATCCCAATCCCGAGATCAAGGAAGCAATGGCGCTCGGTATGGAGTACGCTAAAAAGTACAACGCCGACCTGCTGCTCGCCACCGACCCCGACTGCGACAGAGTTGGCATCGCCGCTTTTGACGGCAAGGAATACCGCCTGTTCACGGGTAACGAGGTGGGTATCCTTCTCACCGATTTCATCTGTTCTCAGCGCACAAAGCACAAAAAAATGCCCGAGAGCCCCATTATCGTAAAGACGATCGTTACAACCGACCTGGCTGACCGCATTGCCGAGAGCTATGGCGTGCGTGCCATCAATGTGCTCACGGGATTTAAGTATATCGGCGAGCAGATCGCGCTTCTTGAAGAAAAGGGAATGGCATCCTCTTATCTGCTTGGCTTTGAGGAGAGCTACGGCTATCTTTCGGGCACTTACGTGCGCGACAAGGACGCGGTAAACGCTTCCTTCCTTATCTGCGAGATGTTCGCGTATTACAAGACCCGCGGAATCAGTCTCATTGACAAGCTGGGCGAGATCTACGCCAAATTCGGCTATTGCCTTAATACCCTTCATTCCTATCAGTTTGAAGGCTCGGCTGGATTTGCCAAGATGCAGGATATCATGAAAAA
>JAZODH010000091.1:0-20694 GCA_045596925.1 Eubacteriales bacterium | reverse complement strand
GCTCGTTTTACTTTTGTTTGAGTAGTATTCTCAAGAAATTGCGAGATTCGTCTTTTCACACATATTCATATGCTTTGTACTTCATCTCTTGTTGTTCAATTTTCAATGACCAATCCGCTTTCCCGCTTTTTTCGGGACAGCCTGTCTATTATATCACTATCTTCCCCTCTTGTCAAGCACTTTTTTCAATTTTTTTGAAATTTTTTCAGTGTTCTTCAAAAGTTCTTCAGTGATACCGCCGCTTTATCAAACGACCTGCCTATTTTATCACTTTGACATCCATTTGTCAAGCCTTTTTCTCAACTTTTTTCGACCTTTTTATACTTTTTATCTTTTGGTGCAAAACGATAGTTTGTGTATGCGGTTTTTGTGCAAAATCACCACAAGCCAAACCGCCGCACTGCGCGGGCGGCGGTCTTCCTTATTTATTTATCGCTTTATATACAAGATCGCGAATATGTGGGTGAACTCTGTTATACATATACTGGTTCTGTCCTCTTATGTAAGTGCCGAAGAAAATCGACAGCTTATTCTTGGCATCCACCAGGCAATAGGTGGCCGCCGCGCCGTCCCAGCCGAACTCACCCGCGGGAGAGTGTGCCAAGGAAACCTCGGGGCGGATATGAACTCTGCCGCAGTATCCCCAGCCGTAGCCGTATTTTCTCGGCTCGGAGCAGAAGTCGGCCAGCGCAGAGGGCGTAAGCTGATTTGTGCCCATGAGGGCCACCGTTTCGGGACTCATAAGATAATAGCCGTCCTTTGACGTGCCGCCGCAGGCAAGAGTATCCACCAATTTGGCATAATCATTTACCGTACTGCAGATTCCCGCACCTCCACTCTCAAAACCGGGGGCCGTGCTGTATTCGCATCTTTCGAAGGTAAGCTTTGAAGTATTGGTTACATTTATATATTCGTATCCCACCGCAAGTCTGTCCTTTTTCTCCTCGGGCAGAACGAATCCCGTATCGTTCATTCCAAGGGGATCGAAGATATACTTTTTCATATATTCCCCGAGGCTCATTCCGCTGACTACCTCAACGACCGCTCCCAGAATATCATGGCAAATGCTGTACACATAGCGAGTTGAGGGTTCGAAATGCAAAGGAAGCTCCGCTACGGCACGAGCAAATTCACGAACTGTTATTCTTTCTTGTTTGCCAAGCTCGAACAAGGACTCGGGCACCTGCTTTTTGACCTCGTCAATATCCTCATCACCGCCATGATGCGCATTGTAAGCACGCCTCAGCCGGTGCAAGGGCTCGTATGTAAATCCAGCGGTCATGGTGAACAGGTCGCGGATCGTGATCTTTCGCTGTGCGGGTCTGACAGTACCGTCGGCCTCACGGACGCTCATCTCCGCATATTCGGGCAGGTATCGGTCAAGGGTGTCGTCGGGGGAAAGCTCTCCTCTGTCAACCAGGCGCATTGCCGCAGTACAGGTGATGACCTTTGACGTGGAGAAGAGCCACATGATATCGTCACCGCCCATTCTCTTCTGCCTCCCCGCGTCGGAAAATCCCGCGCCGCGGTGGAAGACCTCCTCGTGGTCTATCATGACCTTAACGTCCGCCATAGAAACGCCAATGCTCTCAAAGGAATCTATGTATTTTTCAAGTTCGGAAAAATCGTACATTTTATCAGTCCTCCGATTTTATTTTTTATAAATCCTTTCGCCGTCGCAGACAAAGATGACGCTTCCGTCCTTGTCGGTGCGGTAATATTCTATGTTTCTGTTTTTCAGCATGGTGACTATCTCGCGGTGAGGGTGGCCATAGGAATTATCCTCGCCGCAGGACACGAGCGCCATATACGGTGAAACGACGTCCATAAAAGCATCGGAATTGGACGTGCTTGAGCCATGGTGTCCCAGCTTGAAGAAATCACAGTCAAGCTCGTTGCCCCAACGGGATATAAGCATGGCTTCCACCTCATACTCTGCGTCTCCCGTGAAAAGAAGTGAGCTTTCGCCGTAGGTGATCTTGGTTATGATACTTGAGTTGTTCGCATCATCACCGAGATCGTCGGGATCGGGCCCCAGAAGCTTCATTTTCATTTCACCGAGGGAATATTCCGCACCCGCCTCGCACTCGATCACGTTTGTATAAACATTTTCCTTCAAGGCATCCAGAATGGCGTCATAAGCGTTGCTGGTCGAGGGAAAGAAGGTGAGAACGACGTTTTTGACCTCATAGTTTTCAAACACTGCATCGGCGCCGCCGATATGGTCCTCATGCGGGTGGGTAAGAATGAAATAATCTATCGTTTCAATACCTTGCATATCAAGATAAGCAAGCAAATGGCTCTCGGACGAATTCGTGCCCGCATCGATAAGCAGGTTGCCCTCGGGTGCCACGATGAGAGTACTGTCACCTTGACCCACGTCGATGGCGTGAACGGCTATCTCTCCGTCCACCGTCACAGGCTGTCGGATATAGTTTTCGTATACGAACGATGCCGCCGCGATGACGAGCACTACTACAAATATTATATTTCTGACCTTAGGGGAAAGCTTTTTCATATTCTCACTCCGGTGATTTTATTACCAAGTGTATTTTACCCTATTTTCCCCAAATTTTCAACCCCTATCGGGCTTTTTTAGGATCTGCCGGATAAATTTTTCGGTGTACTTTTCCTTTTCGGCAAAATCCATGGCAGACTGGTATATCTCTTCTATCTTGAAATGGGTCCGACGCACACAGTCAAGGGCGGATACCGCCTCGGAGAAGATCACCGAACGAAGATCCAGTATCCGCTCCGCTTCTCTTTCCCTCTCGGCAAAACCGTCGCCGATAAAATCCTTCATTTTAACAGGAGAATCTCCGTCGGAGATACAAAAGGCAAGCTCGCCCTCAACAGAAAGTGCGTCCATGCGCTTTGGCTGAATAGGATTGTACGAGACCTGTATTTTCATGTTCCGTCTCCTTGCCTCACAAGCCACGGCCGAAAGAAGCAGGTGTGCGGTTTCGAAAAAGTCACTTATCTTCACGGTCTTACGGGCAAATCGCTCGTAGGTGTCAAACCTCACCCGACCTTTCATTCCCACCGAGTCGCAAAGCGCGGTGGAGATTTCATATCCCGTCCCGTCCGGAAGAGAGTACAACAGTCTGCGGGCTTCGCCCTCAAGCATTCTTCCGTCGGCATGGGGTACGACCATATCCTCCACCGCCTCGGACAACTGCGAGTAGGCGTAGAGAAATCTGTATGCCCGCTTGTACGCGCCGCCCTTTTGCGTATTTAGAGCTTCAATGTCCCGTCTCATTTTCGAAAGTGACGGCACCGACCAGAAAGCGCCCAGGTCAACGATGTTCTCAACCGCCCCCGGAGTTTTGCAGCCCATGTCGTGGGGCGCCGTACCGTCGACCATGGCAAAGCGCGAACCAACCGTAATGCCGTCCAGAGAATCGGGGTCGGAAGAACAGTACCAATAGACCACCTTTTCGCCCTGTCGCTCCGCTTCCCGCGCCACCTGCCGCATAAAATAACTCTTTCCCGTACCGGGACCACCCTTAACTATATAAACGTGTTCAAATTCTTCTGATCTGAACACCTCGCCAAAATAACTGACGAATCCTTCTCCCGAATTTGCGGCGGCAAAATATTTTTCTTCCATGACGCTCTCCTTTTCATCCAAAATCAATACAGAATATGCCGCACTCCGATTTTTGTTTACTTTTTTCGCCCAACCACTTGTATGCGGATAAAAAATAAGGTAAAATAAATTAAGAATCCGAGCTTTTCTTGGGACGGATTATAAGCCCCAGCAGGGCGCGGCCGTTAAAGGGTATCAGAGGATAGAGATAACTGCGGCGGCGGTTGACCGTTCTGTTCGAGGCAATCAGCACAAACGAGACCACAAGTCCGAGAGCAAAGCCCCAGATATTGAGGCAAGCCGTCAGCACAAGTATCAGAACTCTCATAAATTTGAATGCGTAACCAAGCTCGTAGCTTGTCTGAGTAAAGCTTCCGATAGCAACAAACGCTATGCAGAGTATCACCTCGGGCAAAAGCCACCCAAGCCCCACCGCCAGGTCTCCCAGCAGTAGACCGCCCACCACCGAAAGAGAGTTTGAAAGCATATCGGGGGTGTTCATGGACGCCAGCTTCAGACCGTCAAGCAAAAATTCGACCAACAGGATCTGCACAAGGATCGGCAAAGCCGCCGATTCGGTGGGAACGAGAAATTTCAGAGCTTCGGGCAGCATCGACGCGTTCATGATGCAAAGATACCACAGAGGCGTTATAACCAGAGTCGACCAAAATACTATCTGACGCACCATACGCAGGTAAGTTCCCGTCAAGGGCGGGAAGTAAAAATCCCCCGTCTCCTGCATGAAATCAAAGACCGAGGTAGGCAGTATCATGGCCTCGGGGGAGTTGTCGCAGATGAGTATGACGCACCCCTCAAGAAGCTGAGATACAGCCGTATCGGGACGCTCGGTACAGCGGATCTTGGGAAACGGATTGAACCACCCCGACCCCGCCAGGCATTCCGCCAAGGATTGATGTCCCATAGTCAGGGACTTCGCCTTGATCTTTTTCAGCTTCTCCTTTAAAAATTCAACGTACTTCGGGTCGGCCTTATGCTCCATGTAGCACAGGACCACGTCCGTCCCCGAAACGCTTCCCACCGTGGTATGGTAAACAGTGAGGTTCGGATCGCGGACACGGCGGCGGATAAGAGCGGTATTGAAAATAAGCGTCTCAACAAAGCCGTCTCGCGCGCCTCTCATGACCCTGTCGTTGTCGGGCTCGGCGGTGAGACGGGCGGGATATTCCCTTGAATCAATGATTATCGCCGCCGCGCCGAATGAGCTGCCCAGCATCAGAGTCGCGCCGCTCATGACCATTTGTATCATTATATCCGTGTCGTAGCAGACCTCGGTCTCCACGTACGGCAGGTTTTCTATCTGAAACGCTTCAGCTGTGCCTGTTGTTTTGAGAGACAGAAAGTGCATCATCAGCTTTTGCATGACGGTGTCCTTGACAAATCCGTCGATGTAGTACATGGTCAATTCCCCATCGCCCACGACCAGCTTTTTTCGGAGCATATCAAAGCTCTCGTCAACACGTAAGGCGCGGTCAAGCTCCGCTACGTTTTTTTCGTATATACTGCTAAGTTTTCCCACGGCAAAAATCCCCTTTCATATATCCATATCTTTCCCGCAAATCAAATCCTTTACGCCAGGTATATTTTCCCTCTTTTCAAAATAAGTTTATTGTAGAAAGAGGCCGAGGACAAGGAATAGCCGTCACTCGGCGGAAAGGTGTGCTATATGAAAAGCTTACGTTATTTTATTTTTGCGGTATTGCTCATTCTCCCGCTCTGCCTGTGGGCAGTGGCGGCAAAGTCGACTTCCCCCGTATCCCCGGCCCTTGAGATCATGGCGTCAAAGACCGACATGGCAAAGACCGTTCCAAGTGGCGAAAACATGAATTTCACCTCGCAGGATTTTATGCGGGCGCTGAACTCGTCGAAGGTCGGTGCTGTAACCATTAAATCCCTGCCTCCGAAAGAGGACGGCGCTCTGACCGTTGCGGGCGGTGCCGTAAAGAAGGGTCAGACGGTAAGCGGAAAGAATCTGGATACCCTCTGCTTTATTCCCGCCGACAAGAGCGTGAAAGAGAGCTATTTTACCTTCTCTGCCGACGGCAGTCTGCCCATCAAGTGCAACCTGTTCTTCATTGACACGGAAAATTACTGTCCCACACTCAGCTTGGCGTCCGACGCTTCGCTGACCGTCCGCACTCACGAGCGCAACTCCGCCACGGGCGTGCTCGAAGCCTACGACCCCGATGGCGACAAGCTGTATTTTGAGATAGTTTCCTATCCGAAAAACGGCGCGGTAGTTCTTTCGGACAGAGAAAGCGGGCATTTCACCTATACCCCCGCGGCAAGCTTTACAGGCGCGGATTCCTTTGAATACGTTGCCCGTGACCTCTACGGAAACTATTCTGCCAGTGCCACCGTGTCGGTGTCGGTGAGCGCAAACCAGACCTCGGTGGTCTTTTCGGACATTGACGACTGCGATATTTACAACGCCGCTCTGACCATGGCTGAAAACTCGCTCATGAGCGGTGCAGTCTCCGACGGACTTACACAGTTTGACCCCGACGGAAGCATTTCAAGAGCTGAGTTCGTCATGTGTGCCATGAAGGCTGCGGGAATCTCCGCGCCGGCTGAAAATCTGTCCGATTACTTCACCGACGTGAGCGCTCTGCCGACGGAAACGCGCAACTACGTGAACACCGCGTATAAGATGGGCTTTGCGGGCGGTACGGAAATTGACGGCAAGCTCTGCTTCAACCCCGACAGTAACGTGACCCGCGCCGAGGCGGCGGTGATCCTGAGCAACATAATCACGTCCATGAAGACGGTGGAATCCCCCATAGTCCGTCCCGTTTTTGCCGACGCATCTTCCCTGCCCGCATGGGCCAAGGAAGCCATTTACACCGTAAGCAATCTGGGCATTTTAAAGCATGAAAACGGCTACGTTTCCCCCGACGCACCCGTGTCGAGAGGAGATGCGGCGCTGATGCTCGAAGCAATGATTTTTATGAAAAAATAATCCGAAAGGAAGTATAAAATGAGTAACAATAATAACCTTGAAATTGAAAGAAAATTTCTTATCCGCTATCCCTCGGAAAGCGTTCTGAAAACCATTCCCGCGTGTGACAGAAGCGCCATCGTTCAGACCTATCTTGAAGGTGAGCCGGGCGTTACCCGCCGCGTGCGAATGAGAAGGTACGCGGACGGCACAAAGTACTACAAAACCGAAAAAATTCGCCGCACGACATTAACGTGCGACGAATTTGAGGGGGAGATAACAAAGCAGGAGTACGAAACTCTGCTGAAGAGTGCCGACAGGGCGCGCCGCCCTGTTAAAAAGGAACGGCTTCTGTTGAAAAGCGGAACACACACCTTCGAGATCGATATTTACCCCTTTTGGGGCGACCGCGCCGTAATGGAAGTGGAGCTGACCTCGGAGGACGAAACCTTCACCGTACCCTCGGGCATAGAGATAATAAAGGAAGTCTCCGACGACAAGCGCTACAAGAACGCGGCGCTTGCAAACGAGATACCCAACGATAAAATCTGACGTTCCATAGCCTCCCTTGTGTAAAGGGAGGTGGCACGAGCTTGCGAGTGACGGAGGGATTGTATAGATAGATTTGCACCGAAACAATCCCCCACCGCCTCCGGCGGAGCCCCCTTTGCACAAGGGGGCCTTATAAAAATAGAGCGGGTGCCATTTGGCACCCGCTCTATTCCGTCGGAAATCAGTCAGCGTATACGCTAACCTGCTTCTTCGACTTTGTCTTCTGCTCAAACTTTACTCTACCGTCAATCAGAGCAAACAGAGTGTCGTCCTTACCGATACCAACGTTGTTACCGGGATGAACTGCTGTACCTCTCTGTCTGATAATGATATTGCCGGCTGTAACTGCCTGACCGTCAGACTTCTTTACGCCGAGACGCTTGGATTCGCTGTCACGGCCGTTCTTTGTAGAACCTACACCCTTTTTGTGGGCGAAGAACTGTAAGCTGAGTCTTAACATTATTCATATCCTCCGTTATTTTTTGAATTGCGCACACCGTGTGTGCCGGACCTGAAGCGAGATCGTCAATAGGGTTTATCGACAACCTCTACCGAGAGAAAATCGTAGTATTCTTCAAGCATATCGTTGAGCTGATAATAATAGGACTGGAAGATTCCCGAAACGGCGTATCTTTTCCTTTCGTCGTCCTCATATTCAATGAGTGCGGCTTTGGACTTTACGCTGATATCGGTGGTCGCCTCGTCGATATTGTACTCAACGTCAGAAGCATAGCTGATCTCGATGGTGTTGATGATCAGCATAGTCATCGCGGAAAGCGCGGCGCAGAGAACGTCGTCCCCTTCTTCGCCATAGCCCGTGTGACCCTGCTCCTCGAAGCCGTAAAAGACCCCGTTTGTCCTGTAAAAAACGATTTTCGTCATGAAGCTTAAGCCTCGATCTTTGTGATCTGAACCTTTGTGTAAGGCTGTCTGTGACCGAGCTTCTTCTTCTCGTTCTTCTTGGACTTGTACTTCAGAACGTAGATCTTCTTGCCCTTGCCGTTCTTTACGACGTTGGCCTCGACCTTTGCACCCTCAACTGTGGGAGCACCTACAACGAAGTTATCGCCTGTGGATAATGCCATGACTCTGTCAAATGTAACAGTGTCGCCTTCGCTCGCTTCGAGCTTCTCAACGAAAATGATGTCACCCTCGTTGACCTTGTACTGCTTTCCGCCGGTTTCGATAATTGCAAACACGAAAAGCACCTCTCTTTCTTTTTAAGACTCGCTGTCATAGGCGGCGCAAAAATTGCGCGCTTAAAAAAGCCCACCAACAAGCGGCTCTCCATTATAACATATCATTTAATGCTTGTCAAGTGTTTTTTGAAATATTTTCCCAAGCCCCTTTGAAAAAAGTCTCCGCAAATGATATTATCCGCTTTTTCTTTGATGCCACAGGCGAAAAGAAAAAGCTTAGCAAAAAGAAACGCCGGTGGGGACATTTCGCCGCTGCGGCGGCGAGGAGGTCTCCGCGACCTCCACCGCGCAAGCTTTTGAAAAAGCTTGATCAAAACTTCCCCAACAAAAAACGATGGTGTTTAGCCATCGTTTTTGCCTATTCGTTTGGTGGGTCCAGCCACCTTTTCAAAGGGGGCTGGCGGGGTGCAGAGGTGCTTTTTCAAAAGCACCCCGCATAACGCGCCCCTCTCACCGCTCAAATTGCATCTTGTATAAGTGCGCGTAAGTTCCGTTTTTCGCCAGAAGGTTATCGTGAGTTCCCTCCTCCTCGATACCGTTTTCCGAAAGCACTATAATGCGCTCGGCGTTGCGGATGGTGGAAAGACGGTGTGCGATAACAAGCGTAGTGCGGTTCTTCGCCAGCTTTTCAAGGGAGTCCTGCACCACCTTCTCGCTCTCGTTGTCAAGCGCGGAGGTCGCCTCGTCGAAAATAAGCACGGGGGGATTTTTAAGGAACACGCGGGCAATGGAAAGTCTCTGCTTCTGACCGCCCGAGAGCTTTACACCCCGCTGACCGATGTCGGTATTATAGCCGTCAGGCAGGCTCATGATGAACTCGTGAGCGTTTGCGTTCTTTGCCGCCTCGATAACTTCCTCCTCGGTAGCATCGGGGCGACCGTAGAGAATATTCTCATAGACCGTGCCCGCAAAGAGGTAAACGTCCTGCTGAACGATCCCGATCTGACGGCGCAGGCTCTTCAAGGTCACGTCACGCACATCATGTCCGTCAAGCTTGATCGAACCGCCCGTCACGTCGTAGAAACGGGGAATAAGCGAGCAAAGAGTGGTCTTACCCGCCCCCGAAGAACCGACGATAGCCGTATAGGACCCTGCCTCAACGTCAAGATCCACATTTGAAAGCACCATGTCGGTGTTCTCGCTGTAAGCGAAGCTCACGTTCTCAAATTTTATATCTCCGCGAACGTTTTCAAGCGTTTCTGCGTTCTCCTTGTCTGCAATATCGGGTTCGATAGCCATGATCTCGCAAAAACGCTCAAAGCCGCTGTAACCGTTCTGGAACTGCTCGGTGAAGTCGATCAATGTGCGGATGGGATCGGTAAAAACGCTTATGTAAAGCAGGAAGGTAACAAGGTCGGTGACGTCGATGGATGTATTTGCCACAAGGATAGTTCCCACTACGATGATAGCCACCTGAATCAACGTTGTGAAAGATCCGAGACCCGCATGGAAGCTGCCCATATAGAAATAGCTGTTCTTTTTTGCTTTCAGGAACGCCTCGTTTCCGCGGGCAAACTTCTTGTTTTCAACGTCCTCGGTAGCAAAGGATTTGACCACACGAATACCGGACAGATTGTCCTCGATCTGAGCGTTTATCTCGGCGATCTTTACTCTGTTGTTTCGGAAAGCCTTTCTCATTCTGCCGTTCATTATGTATGCAAAAATGAACATAAAGGGCAAAATTGCAAGTGCCACGAGTGTAAGAGTCGGGCTGATAGTCGAAAGAATCACCATTGCTCCCACCAGCTTTATAGCAGACAGAATTATGTTCTCGGGTCCGTGGTGAAGAAGCTCAGAGATATCAAAGAGGTCGTTTGTGATCCTGGACATAAGCTGACCGACCTTCTGGTCGTCGTAATAAGAAAAGGGCAGAAGCTGAAAATGCCCGAAAATTTCCGCGCGCATATCCCGCTCGATCTTGGAGCCCATTACGTGACCCTCGCTTGCAATATAGAACTTACACCAAAGGTCGACCAGCACCAGACCCACAAGGATAGCGCCGATAACAAGTATCTGCGAAACCAGCTCCTCCTTTGGCTGATAGATCAGCGTGGAGGTAACGTAGCGTACCACAAGGGGGAACACAAGTGCGATACCCGCCGACAGCATAGCAAAAAACAGGTCGGCGAAGAATACACCCAAGTACGGCCTGTAATATGACAACATTTTTCTCAGATTTGAACCCATGAAGACCTCCGATTTGGTTTTAAGTGGAACTTTTCTATATTATATTACTTTTTCATTCCAAAGTCAATAAGTTTGAGGAAAGAAATCGCCCGAAGCCGATACGGTTTCGGGCGATGAATATTACTTTATTTCAATGATGGATTCGTCCCACACAGCGGGTGCGTCGTAGCCCATGAGATTTACCATGGTCGCCGCAACGTTGGAGAGACCGAACTTGCCTTCGTCCGCCTTTACTGTATACTTGTCGGCATAGAAGTTATCGTAGAAGATGCAGGGAACGGGGTTTAACGTATGGCTGGTCTTTGCCTTGAACTTGCCGTCCTTTCCTGCCTTGGGCAGACCCGTCTTCTTGTCAAGCTCGAACATCTCGTCGGCGTTTCCGTGGTCGGCTGTGATCAGCGCAACACCGCCAAGCTTGTCTACAACTGTAAGGATTCTCGCAAGCTGAAGATCGAGAGCTTCCATGGAGCAACGAGTTGCAAGAAGGCTTCCCGTGTGACCTACCATGTCACCGTTGGGGAAGTTTACTCTCAGGTACTGGTACTTTCCGCTCTCAAGGCACTCGATGAGCTTGTCCGTGATCTCCGCGCACTTCATCCAGGGTCTCTGCTCGAAGGGAACAACGTCGGAGGGAACCTCGATATATGTCTCAAGCTCCTCGGAGAACTTTCCGCTCTTGTTTCCGTTCCAGAAGTAAGTTACGTGACCGTACTTCTGAGTTTCGGAGATAGCAAGCTGAGATACGCCTGTGTTTGCCAAGTACTCGCCCATTGTATTCGTGATCTCGGGAGGAGATACCAGGTACTTGTGAGGAATGTGAAGGTCGCCGTCGTATTCAAGCATACCTGCGTAAACCACCTTGGGGTAGCGAACGCGGTCGAACTTTGTGAACTCTGCGTCGTCAAAGGCCTTGGAGATCTCGATGGAACGGTCGCCGCGGAAGTTGTAGAAAATTACGCTGTCTCCGTCCTCGATAGTACCAACTGGCTTGCCGTCTTCAGCGATAACGAAGGGAGGAAGATCCTGGTCGATAACGTGAAGCTCCTCACGGTAAGTCTCAACAGCTTTCTTTGCACAGCAGAACTGTCTGCCCTCGCCCAGAACGTGGGTCTTCCAGCCCGCCTCAACCATGCTCCAGTCAGCCTCGTAGCGGTCCATTGTGATCTTCATACGTCCGCCACCCGACGCGATCTTAATATCAAAATTGTCGGCTCTCAGACCCGCGATAAACTCCTCGAAAGGCTCGATATACTCAAGCGCCGAGGTCTCGCCAACGTCACGACCGTCAATGAGAATGTGGATCCTTACCTTTGCCACGCCCTCCTGCTTTGCGCGGACGAGCATAGCCTTCAGGTGGTCGATATGAGAGTGCACGTTACCGTCCGAGAAAAGGCCGATAAAGTGAAGTGTGCTATTGTTTGTTTTTACATTTGAAATAAGGCTTTGCCAGGTCTCTGATGCGAACATCTTACCGCTTTCGATAGACTGAGATACCAACTTTGCACCCTGAGCAAAAACCTGTCCTGCGCCCAGCGCGTTATGACCCACCTCGGAGTTACCCATGTCGTCATCGGAGGGCAGACCTACTGCCGTACCGTGAGCACGAAGGGATACCATAGGGTACTTTGCCATAAGCATATCAAGAGTGGGTGTGTACGCGGTCGCAACTGCGTTTGCCTCTGTTGAGGGAGCGATTCCCACGCCGTCCATAACGATAGTCAGAACGGGACCTTTTACGCCCTCAAAGGACGCATTCTTTGTCAACTTGTTCATTATATTTTCCTCCAAATTCATAGACAACACCGGATATTTTACCACATTTTCTTCAATAACTCAATAGACTGTGGCAAAATTTTAACAGAAATTTATTCTTTTTCCTCGTTTTCATCCTCTTCTGCGGGAGGAATGACCGAAACGATAGTATCCTCAACTCTGTGCTCGCTGATAAGAGTCACCTTGACGTGGAGAGGACCTGCGTCAAGCTCGATCTCGCTTCCGTCCTGAGGAATGCTTCCGTATTCCGCAAAAACGTAACCGCCGAAGGTCTCAAATTCTTCTACGGGCAGTTCAACGCCAAGTGTCTGTGCCACCTCGGAAAGGGATACCGCTCCGCTTATGCGGTATGTTTCATCATCGAGCTTTTCAATATCAAGCTTTTGGATCTCATCCTCGGGGGTCTCCTCGTCGTCAAGGTCGCCCACAAGGCGCTCAAGCAGGTCTATGATCGTAATAACGCCCATTGTTCCGCCGTACTCGTCAAGAACGATGGCAAAGTGGCGGCGGTTGTGACGCATCTGCTTCAGAGTCACGTCGGCATAGGCCGTTTCGGGCACGAAATAAGCGGGGCGCACCGCGTTCTCAAGAACGCTTTGACGCGATTTGTCCTTAAGTCTGAAATAGTCTTTTGCGTTAAGTATACCCACCACGTTATCAATAGATCCCTCGCAGACGGGATAAAGCGAATGACGGGTGGAATGAATGACCTCATCCCATTCCGCCTCGCTCTGCTCACGGTCAAGAAAATCTATCTCGGTTCTGTGGGTAGCAAGCTCGCCCACGGTGATATCGTCAAATTCAAAGACGTTGCGGATTATCTCCTGCTCCTGGGTGTCGATCTCGCCCTTTTGCGTTCCAACGTCTACCATCATCTTGATCTCTTCCTCGCTGTCCTCCTCCACGATCTCACGGGGATTTACACCGAAAAGTCTCGACAGAAGCCCCGAAATGCCGTTCAGAACGGCAACGTAGGGGCGCAAAAGTCCCGAAATGAAAACGATGAAGCCCGACATGGAAAGAGCGGTCTTTTCCGCCTTTCTCGCTGCCACCTTTGAGGGAAGCAGGTCGCCGAGCAGCAGGAATACGAATCCTGCGCAAAGACCAGTACAGAGCGCGGACACCACGTATACCGTCATGCCTTCAAGTCCAAGCTTCACCAACGCGGCGGAAAGCTTCGGAGCAAAAAATGCCACCGAAAGTCCGCAACCCAAAATCTCCGTCATTGAAAGAGCAACTCTTACGCCTGTGATAAAACCCTCGGGCTTGTCGGCAATCTTTGCCAAACGCACCGCCCTTTTGTCCCCTGCCGCCGCAAGTTCGAGCATTCTCTTATCGTTCATTGCCACAAAAGCCGAATCGGCACAAGAAAGCAGAACGCAGATGATCAGAAAGATCGCTCCAAGCGCAATTTGCAAGCCAACGTCCATAATAAATAAAACTCCATTCTGCCGCACAGCGGCATTTTTATTTTTTAAAAAACTCCAACGCAAAAAGGCATAGCTGCGTCATTCCGTCAAAGAAAGCGCAGTTATGCCGATAATTCTATGTAATTTTCATAAGGTGACAATCAGTATCATCACTGTCGCCATCGCTCATTTTTGATTACATCCTCCGAATTCTTGTTTTTGCGTGATATACACATCGGGGAGATTTTACCACAGTTTTCCCCGTTTGTCAACACTTTGGCGTGTTTTTATGCGTTTTTCGTAAGTTCAAGAGCGGTTTTAACAATAAACGGCGCGGAAATTCCCGCAGTATCGTAAATGTGCTCGTTCTTTTCCTGCACGGCGAAGCTGTCGTCTGTGGCCATTATCTCGTACTTATAACCGTCAAGCATACCCCGTCTTCTCATTTCGTCGGACAGGCAGATTCCCATACCGCCCGCGCGGATCTCTTCCTCAAGAAATATGACCGCACCGCCCTCCCGTGGCAGATAAGGCAAAAGTTTTTCCGCACATTCGCCGTAGGGCTTCAGCTTTTCAAGAAGTGCAATACCGCACTCGATTCCCTTCTCTGACAGCGTTTCCGCTGCCAAAAGCGCCTGTGCGGCGATCCTGCCGTGAGTTACTATGAGCAACCGAGACTTTGCGTTTTCGGGGAGAGTGCTTCTTACTCCGATCTCATCGCCGCCATAGCCGTCCTCGTAAAACGCTTTCTTTATCTGCGGATTTTCCCCTCCGCTTGGATAACGGACGGCGCAGGTACTGCCGCCCGACAGAGCCTCACCGAGACTGCGGCGCAGTCCGTCGTAGGTAGCGGGGGTGTAGATAGTCATGCCGGGGATCTGAGAAAGGAACGCCACGTCGAAAATTCCGTGGTGAGTAGCACCGTCCGAGGGATTTAAGCCCGCACGGTCAACTGCCATAACGACGGGCAAGGATTGCAATGCCACGTCATGGATTATGTTGTCGTAAGCACGCTGAAGAAAGGTGGAATAGATCGCCGCCACGGGCTTCATGCCACAGGCGGAAAGTCCCGCACTAAAGGTCAGGGCGTGTTCCTCCGCTATCCCCACGTCGAAAAATCTGTCTCTGTGCTTTTCCTTGAACTGCGTCAGACCCGTGCCGTAGCACATGGCGGCAGTAATCGCACAAATTTTTTCGTCCTTGTCCGCCAGACGGCTCAGCTCGTCGCCAAGCACGGCCGAAAAGCTCTCGGAGCCCGACTGCGCCCTCTCGGGATAGACCGAATGGTACTCGCCCGGATTTTTTTCCGCAGGCGCATATCCAAGTCCCTTTTTGGTTTTCAGATGAACGACGACGCTCTCAGGCTGCATTTTTGCGTTCATCAGCGTTGCTTCCACCAGCTCGTAATCGTTGCCGTCAATAGGCCCCATGTAGAAAAGCCCCAGATCTTCAAAATAATTACTGCCGTAAAGGGCATTCTTGAAGCGCTTTTTCGTTGCCCGCACCAGGCGGAAAAGCCCTTTACCCACCAAGGGTATCCTGAGCAGGAAACGGCGGGTGAATTTCTTGGTTTTTGCATATCCCACGGTGGAGCGAAGCTTGGAAAGGCTCGCAGCAAAGCGACCGATGTTGCGGGATATGGACATCTCGTTTTCATTTAGGATTATGATCAGCTTCAGATCGCTTGAGCAGTTGTTCAGCGCCTCGTGGATCATGCCTCCGGTCATGGCGCCGTCGCCCACCACCGCAACCGAATAAGCGTCCGAGCCCGACAGCTTATCTGCCTGGGCAAAACCTAATGCCGCCGAGATCGAGGTGCTGCTGTGACCTGCGCCAAAGCAGTCGTGCTCGCTCTCACTGCGTTTCTCAAAACCGCTGATGCCGCCGGGCTGTCGAAGAGTGTCGAAGCTGTCCCGTCTGCCCGTAAGTATCTTGTGGACGTAGCTCTGGTGTCCTACGTCAAAAATGATATGGTCCTTGGGTGTGGAAAAGACCCGATGAAGCGCAACGCTCAGCTCCACTACGCCAAGATTTGACGCCAGATGACCGCCCGTGCGGCTCACGTTCTCCACCAAAAAATCACGTATCTCGGAGCACAGCTCGGGCAGCTTATTTTCGGGTATTTTTTTCAGGTCCTCGGGACTGTTTACAGTTGTGAGAATGGGGTATTTTTCATTTGCGTTCACCCTGCCCTGCTCCTTTCAGTTCTTTTGTATAAAGCTGTTCCAATTTTTTCGTCATGACCACGGGAGAAAATCTCTGCCGGTATCTTTCCCTTGCCGCCGGACCCATTTTCAAGAGCAGGTCGCGCCGCTCGCACAGCGTTTCAAGTGCCGTTGCCAGGCTCTCGCTGTTCCCTCTCTCAAAGGTCAGCCCGCTGACCCCGTCCTCTATCATTGCACGGTTTCCGTCGCAGTCGGACACCACGGCAGGGACACCCAAGCTGAATCCCTCGGAAAGGGCGAGGTTCGATGTCTCGGAATCCGAGGTGTTCACGTTCACGTCCATGATACTCATTAAAGGCGCAGTGTCGTGAGCAAAGCCCGTAAATATGACTTTGTCGGTAATTCCCAGCTCGCCCGTGTACGCTTTCAGCGAATCCTCAAGCGTGCCAGAGCCCACCACAAGAAAGCGCATTTTGTCGCATACTCTTGCGGCCTCTGCCGCACCTTCAAGGAAGCAGCGGTGGTTCTTGACCTCTTCAAGTCGAGCCACTATTCCCACCACGAAATTGCCCTCATCAAGGGAATACTTTCTCCGCACAGCCGCCTTTTCTTCCTCAAAAACACGCCTCAGCGGCTCGGATCCGTTTATGATGGTAGTTATTTTTTCTTCCTTTATCCCACGGTCAAGAAGTATCTTTTTCGCAACGTCCGCCGTGGCCACAAAGCGGTCGGTCAGGCGGTTTTCGAGGGACGCAAGAATATTCTTGAAAGGAAACTTCGATCTCAGCCCACCGTTTGGTACTGCGCAATGGTGGGTCTGGAAGACCCTTGGAACGTGACACGCTCTCGCGGCAATTCGCGCAGAAAGGGATGCGTGAGTATGAACGATATGAGGCTTTATCTCACGGAAAATCTTCTTATATTCCCCGATAGCACCAAGGTCAAAGGACTTGTCCGCACCGCCCTTGATCTCAAAAACTCTGAACCCAAGCTCGCGCACGCGTACAGAAAGCACTGCACCGCGCGGAAGTACCACGGAAATATCGAACCTATCTCTGTCCGCATGGCGCAGACAGCAAAGGAGAAGCATTCCCGCACCGCCGAAATTGGTGTCGGTTATGGCGTGGATCACTCTTATTTTAGCCATTTTTACGCCCTCCCGTGATCTTCTTCATAACGTCGGCAACGTCCTTTTGACGCACTATCGCGCAGACAGCGCCGTAAACGACCACACCCGTCAAAACCGACAGCGCCGTGCCGAGCAAAACTCCGAAATTCTGTCTTGAGTACACCAAATAAACCGCCGCGCCCATAACGAGAGACGCAAAAACCACTTTAAGGAATTCACCTGCATCGGAGGCGGTGATGATCCTCTCACCGCTTTTTGCAAGCATAATATGGTTGAGCAGGACGTTGACTGCCACCGCAACGGCGCCCGAAAGTGCTATTCCCCTAACGCCGAAAGCGGGTGCAAGGAAATAAAGCGACACGAAATTCGCCACGATAGCGCAAAGAGCCGTTATCATGGGATAAAGGGTGTTCTGCATTGAAAAAAATTTCTTTGTGTATATCTCGTTCACCGCGTAAAAGGGCATTCCGAGAGCAAAGCAGGCAAGGGCCTGTGACGTCACCATCGAATCCTGCGCCGTAAACTCGCCCCTCTGGTAGATGAGAGTACAAACAGGCAGAGCAAGCACGAAAATTCCTGCGGTTATGGGAAGTATGACCAGCAACAAAAGTCTCACCGAGGTATTCGCAATTTTTCTTGACTCCTCGCCGTCCCCCTGCGCCTCAGCCTTTGACAGGAAAGGAAAGAGCAGATTAGTGGCAACAAAAGAGAAAACGCCCACGATGACGATGTAAAGTCTGTTTGCATAGCCGATAGCCGTGATCGCGCTTCCGCCGTCGATGGAAGATGCAAAACGGGTGTTGAGCAGGTTGCAGAACGGCTGGACCCATGTGCTGATAAGAATAGGCAGAGCCATAAGAAGGGATCTTTTCAGATAGGGGTTTCCAAAGCGCAAGGTGGGTCTGAATCTGAATCCCAGGGCGTACGCCGAGGGCATCTGAATGACCGCCTGCGCCGCCCAGCCCAGCACCATTGCTGCAGCCAGTCCCCAAATACCGAAACGGCTGTCAAGGGTGAGGAAATACAACACCATGATGAGATTGGAAACAAGGCTGATGACAGCGGGAAGCAGAAATTTCCCAAAAGACTGCAGTATGCCCACAAAGGAAAAGGCAAGTCCCGTAAAAATTATCATCGGGAACATGATTCGGCTCAGCGAAACCGCCAAAGCATGGGTTTGTGCCTCGATATCGGGCGCAAGGAAGGACACAAGAGGACTTGCCAAAAGCACGCCGACCGCGCTTATAAGAAAAGTGATGACCAGGATCACGTTCACGTAAAGATTGGCGAATTTCAGCGCCTCGTCCTTGCCTTTTTTCACCAAAAGCTCGTTAAAAACGGGGATAAAGGATGCGGTGATAACGCCGCCGATAACGAAATCGAAAATAAGGATAGGCAATCGGCTTGCGCTGTCAAAGGCAACGGCGGACATCGTCGTTCCGTAGCCGTTTGCAAGAAGTACGTCGCGGAGCATACCGAGAAGCTTTGAGCAGATGGTCACAACGACCATAAATACGGCCGTTTTGGCAATTCTGCCGCTCTTGTTTTCTTCCATTCCGATCGCCTCCTTTGCAAAAATCGTATACGTATACCTATACATTATCTATTATAACACAAAAAAGTGCCCGTGTAAAGAAAAAATATTTTTTCGCCTTTCAAAGTCTTGTATGTTTTAAATTTATGTGGTAAAATAAATATGTAAAATATTTCACAGGACGGAGAAAAATATGAAGCTTCAGGACATACTATCAAAGGTGGATCACACCCTACTCTCTCCCGCCGCCACGTGGGAAGAAATAAAGGCAATTTGCGACGACGGAATGAAATTCAAGACCGCTTCGGTCTGCATTCCCGCGTCTTTCGTAAAAGCGGCAAAGGAATACACAGGAGACAGGCTTGCAATTTGCACCGTTATCGGCTTCCCCTGCGGTTACAGCGCTACCGCCGTAAAATGCTTTGAGACGGCAGATGCCATAGCAAACGGCGCAGACGAGATCGACATGGTCATCAATATCGGTTGGCTCAAGGACGGAAAAACCGATCTCCTGCTCGATGAGATCAATGCCATAAAAAAGGAATGCGGTGACAAGATCTTAAAGGTCATTATCGAGACCTGCCTGCTCACCGACGAGGAAAAGAAAACAATGTGCAAGATCGTCTCCGAATCGGGCGCGGACTTCATCAAGACATCCACGGGATTTTCCACGGGCGGCGCTACGTTCGACGACGTTGCTCTCTTTGCCGAAAACGTTGCGCCTCACCTAAAAATAAAGGCGGCCGGCGGAATATCCTCCATTGAAGATGCCGAAAAATTCATAGAGCTGGGCGCAGAGCGTCTGGGCACCAGCAGAATAGTAAAAATCGCAAAAAGTGAAACCGCGCCTGACGGCACTTATTGAAAGGAGCAGAATATGAGCAACTATCCAACCCCACACATAAATGCAACTCCCGAAGATTTCGCCCCCACGGTCCTTATGCCCGGCGACCCTCTCCGCTCCAAGTTTATAGCAGAAAATTTCCTTGATTCCCCTAAGCTCGTGAACAACGTCCGCGGAATACACGGATACACAGGCACCTACCGCGGTGTTGGAGTTTCGGTCATGGCAAGCGGTATGGGCATGCCCTCCATCGGCATTTATTCCTACGAGCTTTTCAACTTCTTCGGGGTGGAAAACATTATCCGCGTCGGCTCTGCGGGCGGAATGAGCGAGAAGGTCCACGTTCGTGACATCGTTCTCGGAATGGGCGCTTGCACCGACTCAAATTACGCTGCGCAGTACCGTCTCCCCGGAACCTTTGCGCCTATTGCAGACTACACACTTCTCCGCTGTGCCATCGAGCAGGCCGAGAAGATGAATCTGTCTTATCACGTGGGAAACGTGCTGTCAAGCGACGTTTTCTACGGCGACGGCGCAGGTCTGCCCGAGTATATGCAGACCCGTGCGCTTTGGGCAAAGATGGGCGTTCTCGCCGTGGAAATGGAATCGGCGGCACTCTACATGAACGCCGCAAGAGCAGGCAAGCGCGCCCTGGGAATCTTCACCGTCTCCGACCACCTGGTAACAGGCGAGGCGACCACGGCCCAGGAGCGACAGAACACTTTTACGGACATGATGCGTCTGTCACTTGAGACGGCAATTTCTATGTAAAGGAAAGCACAAATGAAAAGAGTTTTTCTCATAGTTCTTGACAGCTTCGGCATAGGCGAAGCGCCCGATTCGGCGGCGTTCGGCGACGCAGGAGCAAACACGCTGAAAAGTATTTCGTCCTCGAAATTTTTCAGTGCGGAAAATATGCGCAGGCTGGGACTGTTCAACATAGAGGGTCTTGAAGATATGGGCGCAGTTCCCTGCCCTCTGGCAGCTCACGCAAAAATGCAGGAAAAATCCATGGGAAAGGACACCACAATAGGTCACTGGGAGATCGCGGGCATCGTTTCCCCCGATCCTCTGCCTACCTATCCCGACGGCTTTCCCGCCGAGATCCTTGACGCATTCTCCAAAGCCACGGGGCGAGGAATCCTTTGCAACAAGCCCTACTCGGGCACAGACGTTATCCGCGACTACGGCGAGGAGCACCTGGAACCGGGCGAATTTATAGTCTACACAAGCGCCGACAGCGTTTTCCAGATCGCGGCACACGAGGAGATCGTTCCCGTCGAGCAGCTCTACGAGTACTGCCGCGCGGCACGCAAAATACTCAGCGGCCGCCACGGTGTCGGACGAGTTATCGCCC
>JAZODH010000090.1:0-15916 GCA_045596925.1 Eubacteriales bacterium | reverse complement strand
TCCGTTGGTCTTAGCAAGCATCGCGTTTGTCATGATAAACGGTCCAACGGTCTCAGCAAGCATCGCCGTTGTGTCCCAAATCCCAACGGAAACAAAAAACATATTCAACGTGTCTGCTTGTCTTAGCAAGCATCGCGGTTGGACGCCCAAATCCAACCGAAAAAATTGTGTCACAGTAAGCTGTCTGTCAGTCTCAGCAAGCACTGGATTTGGGCATCCAAATCCGCCTATCAGTCGCAGCAAGCACTGCTTTTGTCATGACAGACAAAACCTTAGGAGGTAAATGTATCTTGATAAATGGAATGATAAATAAAATAATCGACATCCTCAAGGATAAGCGCACCACATTAGTTTGCGTGGAGCTTCCCAAAATTGATGTTGATGCGCTGCGTAAAAAAATCATAGCTATCTTAAAGGATAAACAGGGCGGCATCGGAAAGGAATTGGATATTCCCGATGATGAGATCGAAGCGCTTGCCGATGTGCTCCTTCCCGGTGTTATAAAATTCTTCTCCTCGGACGAATGGCGCACCGAGCTTGAAGCGTGGAAGAAAGAACAAGACGCGAAAAATAAGTCGTCAGGCTTAACAAATGGCAAGATTACATGTAAAGAGGATTAAAAATTATGAAAAGTATGATTTATTATCCCGGTTTCGAAGTGAAAGATGAAACATGGTTAAAGTTTGCATTGTTGTATTTTGAAGAGTTGCGCCCTATCATTCCGTATATGTGGGTCAAGGAGGAGCGATATCTTTCGCAAACTGCGATAGAAGTAATGAATAATACGAATCTAATTCGACCATATAACCCAGAGTATGAAGAGGGCAACATTGCCTCGATCATAGCGTGTGAAGAATTTGAAAAATACTTAAATCATCCCGAAAGGTATTTATCATTCTTTTCACGCTCGCAATCATTAGACTTGGTTAACAATTGGAGGAGTCCCCGATTTCAAAATTGCCGTTTGTATGAAGGCAAATTTTCTCCAGTGTTTTTTGATTTTTGTTTAGAAAATGGATTGGCAACTCCTTTCGATTACGGAATTCTAATTTCGAATGATTTAGCTTTTTCCTATATGAGTTTTTTGGCGGATGTAATTGCAAAAAGACAAGAGCTTGAAATGTTTACAGATGTTAGTAAATACAATACCCTATTAGAAAAGAATGATAGAATAATTTGTGGATCTCAAAAATTGCATTATAAGATTGCCAAAACCCAAATAGAATTTGCGATTCCATGTAGGATCAAAGATATTCCTATGAATCAAATTATAAAGTTAAGACAAAATAGAGACTTTGAAAATTGTCGAAGAGCTTATACCTATGAGATTGAAAAATACTTAAAAGTTAGAGATGATGACCTGAATATGTCATTTGATTCTCAATTAGAAATTCGCGCAGAGATTGTAAAAATACTACAATCTCTCGGTATTGCCACTGCTTCGCTTTTTCTCTCTTGCTCAAGTGTTGCTTCATTGCTTAATGGAAGTGTTGAACCTACTGAGGCTTTCGCTACCGCTTTTTTAGATGTTTTGTCAGTAAAAGAAGTGCGTGCTGTACCTCAATATCTAAAAGAAATAAGAAGGAAAACCCAAGCTAACAGATACTTTGGCAAAATTCGAAATACTGTTCCCGCAAATTGTATAGAAGGAGGGTTTGAATGACAGGAGTAATATACGCTCGCTATTCCTCGGACAATCAGAGAGAGGAATCCATTGAAGGTCAGCTTCGTGAGTGTCAAGCCTTCGCCAAGAAGAACGACATCACCCTGCTTGAACCGTACATAGACCGAGCTTTGTCAGCCAAGACAGACCACCGACCGAACTTTTTGAAAATGATCAAAGATAGTGCATCAAAAAAGTTCGACGTTGTTATCGTATGGAAGCTCGACAGATTTTCGCGTAACCGTGTCGACTCGGCACACTACAAGTATGTTCTTCGTAAGAATGGCGTGAAGGTCATATCGGCAACCGAATCCATATCGGAAGGTTCCGAGGGCATTCTGCTTGAATCCGTACTCGAAGGCATAGCCGAATACTACTCTGCAGAGCTCTCCGAGAAAGTGGTACGAGGTTTGACCGAAAACGCGCTCAAGTGCAAATACAACGGTGGCACACTTCCCATCGGATACACCGTTGATGAAAATCAATTTTTCCAAATCGATCCCGTTGCCGCACCCGCAGTTCTTGATGCATTCAAGAAATATGCCAAGGGCGCAACGATGCAAGAGATCACGGACGAGCTAAACATCAAAGGTATCCGAACCGTCCGAGGAACGAAAATCAGTCTTAACACTGTAACGCGAATGCTGCACAACCGCCGATACATTGGCGAGTATCAATATCGTGATGTGGTCATTCCCAACGGCATCCCTGCTATCGTTCCTGCCCAGTTATTTGAGCAAGTGCAAGAGCGAGCCGCCGCGAACAAGAAGGCTCCCGCCAAACACAAAGCCGAGGACGAATATTTGCTGACAACAAAACTGTTCTGCGGATATTGCAAGTGTCTGATTACGGGAGAAAGCGGAACAAGTCATACGATGGAAGTTCACCGCTATTACAAGTGCCGTGGAACTCGCAAGGGCGGAACGTGCAAGAAGAAAACGATCAAGAAGAAATGGATTGAGGAAGTCGTTATCCTGCTCATTCAAAAGTTCATCTTTGATGATGTACTTCTTGACAGACTTGCCGATACGTTGATAGCAAAGCTCAATGCCGAGAGTAGCACATTGCCGATTCTTCGCAAGCAGCTTGCAGAAATAGAAAAAGGCATTGACAATCTCGTCAACGCCATTCAAGCGGGAATCCTCACCGCATCCACCAAGCAACGTCTTGAACAACTTGAAGCCGAAAAGAGCGAGCTCTCGGTACAGATTCTCAAGGAAGAAATCTCGAAGCCTACGGTCACGAAAGAGGAGATTCTTTACTACCTCACCAAGTACCGCAAGCTCAATATGAAACAGCTTGACCACCGTCGCCGTCTGATCGATAGCTTTGTCAATGCGATCTATCTGTTCGATGATTACTTGGTCATTACATTCAACTATAAGGAAGGCACAAAAACAATCACCTTTGCCGAAATCGAAGAGGCATTTGGTTCGGATTTATCATCACTCACTGCACCAAAAAACAGGTTGAGGATTTCCTCAACCTGTTTTTTGCTTTGAGCATACCGACTTAGAACCCGCTCTGATTTGCTTTGCAAATCAGAACGATCTGCGCTGTGAGAATGAACAACTATAACTGAACATTGGCGCAGATGTGGGTTCTAAGTCCCGTTTCTGCGATTCTCGGACGAGCAGTGCTCGCCCCTACAAAATCCCCACGCAAATCAGAACGATCTGCGCCGCGAGAGCTTTAAACCTCGATTAGCGTTGGCGCAAACGTGGGTTCTAAGTCCCGTTTCTGCACTTCCAAGTACTATTCCTCGCTACCACCTCCTGCACCTCCGCTCCGTTTCCAGAACTTACATTTGAAATACGGCAAAAAGTATGTTACAATATAAGCACATTGTAGCAACGCATTTTGAACACCAATTCAAAAACGGAGGTGCAACAGATGAAAAAAACACTGATTGCCATGCTTTCTGTCGCAACTATTGCGATAATGCTTATTATGAACGTGTCGGCCGCAACTCACACGGTGAAATCAGGCGATACCATGTGGAAGATCGCCGTGCAGTATGAGGTAGGACTCAGCGAGATAAAAAGCGCAAATCCGCAGATACCAAACCCCGATCTGATCTATCCCGGTCAGGTGCTCAATATCCCCACCACCAACATATCGACCTTAAATTTTGAAAAGGAAGTCGTCAGACTCGTGAATGAGATTAGAGTCAAGAACGGCTTGAAGGAGCTTACATACGACTGGGAATTGAGTCGCGTTGCGCGCTTTAAATCTCAAGATATGAAAGACAACAGATATTTTTCTCACACAAGTCCCGTATACGGCTCACCCTTTCAGATGATGAAGAATTTCGGCATCAAGTACAGAACAGCAGGCGAAAACATAGCAAAAGGGCAAAGAAGCCCGCAGATCGTTGTGAACGCATGGATGAATTCCTCGGGACACCGAGCAAACATTCTGAATCCTTCCTTTACGCACATAGGTGTTGGATACGTAGCGAGCGGAAATTATTGGACGCAGATGTTTATCGGCAAGTAAAACCCGAAGATTTTATTCTCCACTATCAGCAAAAGCGAAAACCACCCTCACGGGTGGTTTTCGCTTTTTAGCCTAAAAAATAATGCTGCGATCCGCAACAAAGCTAAGTTTTGTTTTTTCAAATTTTGATAAACCCCTTGACAAACCACCCTTACTGTGATATAATACCGCTTGTTGACATCATATTTGCGGATGTGGCGGAATTGGCAGACGCGCTAGATTCAGGTTCTAGTGAAAGCAATTTCATATGGGTTCAAGTCCCTTCATCCGCACCAGTACCGAGAAGTGCAATAGCGCTTCTCGGTAATTTTACCCTTTGGGGATTTTCGATTTTTGTCTGATACAGGGAGGTGAGGATTTGGCTGACAAGAACACGGGAAGAAAGATAATCGCCCAGAACAAAAAGGCATACCACGATTATTTCGTGGACGAGAAATACGAAGCGGGAATCCAGCTTTTCGGCACGGAGGTCAAGAGCCTGCGAAAAGGTCAGGTGAACCTCAAGGACTCCTACTGCGAAATAAAAAACGGCGAGATCTTCGCCACGGGAATACACATCAGTCCCTACGAACAGGGCAACATCTTCAACCGAGATCCTCTGCGCGACCGCAAGCTCCTTATGCACAAAAGAGAGATCATGAAGCTGCACGGTCAGGTGGGTCAAAAGGGATTTTCGATTATTCCTCTCTCCCTTTACTTCAGCGGGTCGTACGTAAAAGTGGAGCTGGGACTTTGCCGAGGTAAAAAGCTCTACGACAAGCGTGACGCTCAGGCAAAAAAGGACAGCGACAGAAACATCGAGCGATACAGCAAAAACAAAAATGCAGATTTCTGAAAAAAGCGGGATCATTCCCGCTTTTTTTCACATTTGTGTAACAAAATTCGATATTTTCCGTGTTATAATTATAGAGGTAAAATTTCTTCATTAGGAGATACATATATGAACACAAATCAAAACAAAAATGCACAGGGCGCGCATCGCGGTTCCGCGCAGCAGAACATAAACCGTCGACCGATACCCGACGGCGCCGTTCGCAGGACTCCTTCGACCCGGCAAAAGCCCACGGGCATCGGCAGGATCGCATTTTGGCATTGCGCCGTCGTCGCCGCCGTGTACTGGGAGCTTCTTTTATATATTCTCGCAGGGTGGAACGGTCTACCTCTGACCCCTCTTTATCTCATCCTCACGGGTGCAGCCGCAGGTCTCCTTTTCGGCGGAATTTACAGCATGATACCCAACCTCACCGCCAGAAAGATCTACGCATACGCTTATTTTGCCGTTGGCGCGGTGCTGTTTTTGGTGCAGTATTTCGTTCGACAGAGCTTCCAGGTCTTTATGACCTTCAAATCCCTGATCTCGGAATCCACCAACGCCGTGGGCACCTTTACAAACGAATTTTTTACCATCGTCCTGTCGGGATGGTGGATAATCATTCTCTATTTCCTGCCTTTGATCGCGTTCGCCTTTCTGGCGGCAAAAAAGATGAATTTACGCAGGCTCCGCGGAAAGTTGCCGCTTGCCATGGTCGCTCTCGCGCTTGTCACAGAGCTTGTCTGCATCGGAACCATCGCCGCAAGCCCTGCAGGTCGTGATAAAATGGGCGCGCAGTACCTTTACGATTCGTCGGTCAACTGTTTCGGGCTGGGCAATTCCCTGCTTCTTGACACGGTAGGCGGATTCGGAGGGGACGATTACGTACCACCCGTGGCAGGACTTGAAGAGGATCTGCCTCCCGTTGACACGAGCGTCGACACCGACCAAGGAGACGACCCCGACGATCCCCCCGCACCGCCCAAGGTCTACGAGCGCAACGAGCTGAAGGACATTGATTTCGCCGCTCTTGCTCAGTCCGAGAAAAATAAGGACGTGGCAAAGCTCCACCAGGGCATCTCGGAGCTAAGCGGTTCTTATCAGAATGATTTCACGGGAATGTTCAAGGGCAAGAATCTGATCCTCATTGCCGCCGAGGGATTTTCGGCTGAGGTTATCGATCCTGTACGAACACCCACCCTGTACCGTCTCGCAAACAACGGCGTCAATTTCACCGACTACTACCAGCCCGTTTGGGGTGGCAGTACTCTTACGGGTGAAGCGTCGATCCTGACGGGACTTATCCCCATGGGCGGAGTTTCGGGCGTTAAGGCGACAGCCAACAAGAATATGTACATGACTATCGGAAACAGCCTCATGCGCGAGGGCTATTTCTCCCGCGCCTTCCACAACAACAGCTACACCTATTACAGCCGTAACACGACTCACGAGAATTTCGGCTACGAAAAGTTCATCGGATACGGCAACGGCATCGAGGTGGGCGTGAGCAACAAGTGGCCTCAGAGCGACCTTGAAATGATGGAGACCACGGTGGATTGGTACATCGACCACCAGCCCTTCAGCGTATATTACATGACCGTCAGCGGTCACTGTAACTACAGCTGGACGGGAAACAGTATGTCGAAGAAAAACAAGGACGCGGTGGCGGACATGGATGCATCCGAGACCATAAAGGCATACCACGCGTCCCAGATCGAGCTTGAAAAGGCAATGGCATATCTCGTGCAGAGGCTTGAGGAAGCAGGAATCGCGGACGATACGCTGATAGTCCTCTCTTCCGACCATTACCCCTACGGTCTTGAAAACGGCTCCTTTGGCAATACCGAGGATTTCGTCTCCGAGCTTTACGGCTACACCTATCAGAACTACGCCGAGCGCGACCATTCCCGCCTTATCATGTGGAGCGGAGCCTTTGAGAAGATGGAAGAAAAGATCGTCATCGACGCGCCCACCTACAGCGTTGATATCCTCCCTACTCTGCTGAACCTTTTCGGTGTTGAGTTCGATTCGAGACTCTTGGCAGGACGCGACGTTTTCTCGGGCGTTGAGGCTCTGGTCTGCTGGACAGACTATTCCTGGAAGACCGAGCGCGGCTACTACGACAGCCGCAAGGGCAAATTCACCCCCGACGAGGGCTACGAAATGCCCGACGACGACTACATCAAGCGCATCAAGAGCATAGTTTCCTACAAGATCTATTTCTCAAAAACTGCGCTGAACGTGGATTATTACGACAAACTGTTTGGATAAAACCGATCCCCGACGGAACTCTTTCCGTCGGGGGACTGTTTTTTGCGTTACATCCTTGACATAATTTTCTCTTCGTGTTATAATTAAACTGCGACACAGTTTAATATATGCTTCAAGTTTACGTTGGCAAAAACGTAAGCTTTGCTTGTCATATCTTGAAGCAGATGTGAACTGTGTCGCAACAGAAGCGAAACTGCGTTTTTCGGTGCGCAGTTCCGACTGCGCACTTTTTTATTTTGGAGGAAAAAGACATGAAAAAAACCCTATCACTAATTTTGGCGGTGCTGATGGTCATAAGTTGTTTTTGGGGTATCACAGTTTCCTCTGCAGAGGAAACCAATCCCGTTATTGCCATAGAATGCACAGACATCGGTGCCGACGGTCTCGAATCAAACCAATTTAGAGCAGACATCGTGGTTTACAACAATCCCGGCATCTCTGGTTACGAATATACCGTTGAATTCGATAACAGCATCATTCAGATCGTTGATGTTGTTCGTGTGTGGGATGATGACAACGCCGAATCCGTCATTAAATCTGCATTTCCCGTTGCCCCTACGCTCAATATTGATGAGCCGGGTACAAACATAGCATCCCTGAATAAAGTAATGTCTGCTGCTGTACGTGCAAGAGCAAGCGCCAAGAACGGTGTTTATCTTTCCATTATATTTGAGATAGTCGGTGACTTTGAAAAAACCCATCTTTTTATTTCGAACGAACTCTTCGTATCTGAGAACCATACCGATGTCAATTTTGACATCGTTGGAGCAACAATTTATAAGCAGTATTATGTAAAATATGACGCCAATGGCGGTATAGATACTCCAACAGCTCAGGTAAAAACCTATAACGAAACTCTTATTCTTACAAATAAAGTACCAACAAGAGAAGGATATACGTTCAAGGGCTGGGCGACAACAGCTGACGGTAGCATAGCATACACCCCGGGAGCAAGTTTCAACATTAATGCTGATACGACCCTTTATGCGGTATGGGAAATCAATACATACACGGTAGAGTATAATGCAAACGGTGGCTCAGGTGCCCCCGCAGCACAGACCAAGACGCATGGTTCTGCTCTCACGTTGAGCGAAACCACTCCCACGCGTTCGGGCTACGATTTCAAAGGTTGGGCAACAAGTGCAAACGGCAGTGTTGTATACGCACCCGGTGCAAGCTTTACGGCGGATGCTGATACTACGCTTTATGCGGTCTGGGAGATTACAACTGTCCCCATCACCGGTATAACACTTAACAAAGCAACAGCAAATCTTACCGAAGGTGATACACTCACGCTCACGGCAACTATTGAACCATTCAATGCAACGAATAAGAGCGTAATATGGTCTTCTTCAGACACAAGCATCGCAACCGTTGAAAATGGCGTTGTTACCGCAAAAAAAGCAGGAATAGCAACTATCACAGTTCAGACTGTTGATGCAGAAAAGATTGCGACCTGCATTATAACTGTAAATCCAATTTACGACCCTAATGCGCTCACATTTAAGGTACAATCAAGCAAGACCATTGCGGGAAAAACCGTAAAAGTTGACATCATAATCTCCAACAACCCCGGAATCGCAGGATTTTCCTTCAAGGTTGGTTACGACAGCTCGGTTATGGCTTTGGTTGATTACGAATGCCCCGACTGGGAAGCAAATTCTTCGAGTTTTCACGAAAACCCTGACAACAACCCCGTAGGATTTGCCTGGAGCACCCCCACAGATTACATCAAGAACACAGTGCTTTTGACCCTAGTCTTCCGAATAAAGGAGGATGCACCCACTGGCGATTACGATATAATTCTCTCCACCACTGACGTTGTCTCTAATCAGCGCGGAGAAGAGATAGAATTCAATTTGGTCAGCAATAAAATATCCGTAATTGATTGCACCTATGGTGATGCCAATGGTGATAACGTTGTCAACTCTAAAGACGCTGTACTTCTTGCTCAATATCTTGCAAACTGGGACATTGAAATAGATGAGCTTGCCGCTGACTGCAATAAAGACGATCAGATAACTGCCATGGATTCCGTTCTCCTCGCTCAATATCTCGCAAGCTGGGACGTTACACTCGGCTAAAGCAAATTTAATCCTTTCACCCTCTCGGCAAAACCGAGAGGGTGCTTTTTTGTGCTGATTTTAAACTGTAAATATTGACATATATCCCCTTGTGTGCTATAATTATAAAGATATAATGGATTGTTATGCTCAAGGAGGAAACTATGGGAGTTGTAATCGGAATCGACGTTGGCGGCAGTACCACCAAGATCGTGGGCTTTGACGTTGACGCAAAAAATAGATCTCATCGGCTGATCGCGCCTATTTTCGTGCGCGCAACCGATCCTATCACTTCAATTTACGGTGCTCTCGGAAAGTTCACAATGGAAAACGGGCTGACCCTTGACGACATCGAGCAGGTCATGATGACCGGCGTTGGCTCTTCCCACATTGACCGCCCTCTCTACACCCTGAAATGCAGTGGTGTGCCCGAATTTTCAAGCATCGGAAAAGGCGGTCTTTACCTTTCGGGGCTTGACGAGGCTATCGTTGTCAGTCTCGGCACGGGTACTGCCATAATCCACGCAAAAAGTACCCCTCAGGGCGGTGTCACCACCGATTACATGGGCGGTACGGGCGTCGGCGGCGGTACGCTTATCGGACTTTCAAAAAAGATCCTCGGAGTCGACACCATAGAGCACATTGAGGAGCTTTGCGACACGGGTGATCTGAACAATATTGACCTGCGGGTAAAGGATCTGTCCAAAAATCACAAGTATCCCGGCATGAACGAGGAGCTGACCGCTTCAAACTTCGGAAATCTCAGCGATCTCGCCACAAGCAACGACATAGCCCTGGGCATCGTGAACATGGTATCCGAGACTATAGCCATGACCGCTATTTTCGCGGCTCGGGCACACGGGATAAAGCAGATAGTTCTCACAGGAAATCTTACCACCATGCCTCACGTCCGTCGCGTATTTGAAGGACTTGAGCCTGCCTTCGGGGTCAAGTTCATAATCCCCGAAAATTCTCAGTTCGGCACGGTTATCGGCGCCGCGCTCCATGCTTTCGACTGAGCAAATTATCCTTGACATAAACTGACAAGAGTGTTATAATTATACGAATGTTAAAATTTTACCGGAAAGGTGACAAATAAAATGGTTTGGACATCACTTAACGATCTGAGAGAAAAATATCTCGCTTTCTTTGAATCAAAGGGACATCTGAGACTCCCCTCTTACCCTCTGGTTCCTATCAACGACAAATCTCTTCTGCTCATCAACTCGGGCATGGCACCCATGAAGAAGTTCTTCACGGGTGAGGAGAAGCCTCCCCGCAACCGAGTCACCACCTGCCAGAAGTGCATCAGAACACCCGACCTTGAGCGTGTTGGTCACACCGCGCGCCACGGCACATTCTTTGAGATGCTGGGCAACTTCTCTTTTGGCGATTACTTCAAAGAAGAAGCTATTCCGTGGGCTTGGGAGTTCTTGACAAAGACTCTTGAAATTCCCGAAAACCTGCTCTGGCCCTCCATTTATGAGAACGACGAGGAGGCTTACGACATCTGGGTAAACAAGATCGGCGTTCCGAAAGAGCACGTTGTGCGTCTGGGAAAGGCTGACAACTTCTGGGAACACGGAAGCGGTCCTTGCGGTCCCTGCTCCGAGATCTATTTTGACCGCGGTGAAAAGTACGGCTGCGGCTCTCCCGATTGCAAGCCCGGCTGTGATTGCGACCGCTTCATGGCGATCTGGAACAACGTATTCTCCCAGTTCAATAATGACGGCAACGGAAACTACACAGAGCTTGCTCAGAAGAATATCGATACGGGTATGGGTCTTGAGCGTCTCGCTTGCGTTATGCAGGGCGTTGACAATATGTTCGAGGTGGACACCATCCGAAAGGTTATCGACAAGGTCTGCGAGATCTCGGGCAAGAAGTACGGCGACGATGCCGAAAACGATATCTCTATCCGCGTCGTTACCGACCACTCAAGAAGTGCTATGTTCATGATCTCCGACGGTGTAATTCCCTCCAATGAGGGCCGCGGATACGTGCTTCGCCGTATTATCCGCCGCGCTTGCCGTCACGGTAAGCTGCTTGGCATCGATCACCCCTTCCTGGTTGACACCGTGACCACCTCTATCGAGGAAAGCAAGGGCGCATACAAAGAACTGGACGAAAAGAGAGACTACATTTTAAAGGTCATTTCCTTGGAGGAGGAGCGATTTGACGCTACCATCGACGCAGGTCTTTCCATTCTCTCCGACCTTATAAAGGGCGCACAGGCAGACGGCGTAAAGGTTATTTCCGGCGAGGACGTGTTTAAGCTTTACGATACATTCGGCTTCCCCATCGACCTGACGCGTGAGATCGCCGCTGAAAGCGGTCTTGCCATCGACGAGGACAAGTTTACTGCACTCATGCAGGAGCAGAGAGTGAGAGCGAGAAACGCAAGAGGCAACGTAGGCGGTTGGAGCGATTCCTCCAAGTCCCTGCTTGCCGAGCTTGACAAGACCGAGTTCTGCGGATACGGTTCTATCGAGGCCGTTGGCTGCAAGGTTCTGGCTATCATAGTTGACGACAACGCCGTCTCCGAGGTAAATGAAGGCGAATTTTCCCTTATCCTCGACAAGACCCCCTTCTATGGCGAAGGCGGAGGTCAGGTGGGCGACTCGGGCATGATATTTGCCGGCGATAACGGCGAGCTTGCGATCGAGGTCACCGACACAAAGAAGACCGACGGCGTATATATTCACATCTGCCGTATTTCCGAAGGCAGTTCCACGCTGAAAACAGGCGACAAGGTTTGGGCAAGAGTTGACGAGACTCGCCGTGAGGCAATAAAGCGCAGTCACTCCGCGGCTCACCTGCTCCAGGCGGCTCTCCGACAGGTTCTGGGCAACCACGTTGAGCAGGCAGGCTCTTACGTTGACGAACACGAGACCCGTTTCGGCTTTGCTCACTTTGCTCCCATGACCGAGGAGGAGATCGCAAGAGTTGAGGCGATAGTAAACTTCGGCATTCTTTCGGGCGCAACGGTAGAGACCGTTGAGACCGACATTGAGGGTGCAAAGGCTATGGGTGCTATGGCGCTGTTCGGTGAAAAATACGGAAGCGTTGTCCGCGCCGTCAAGATGGGCGACCTTTCGACCGAGCTTTGCGGCGGTACTCACGTTGACAACGTAGCAAAGATAGGTCTTTTTAAGATCCTGTCCGAGTCCTCCGTTGCGGCGGGTGTAAGAAGAATCGTTGCGGTCACGGGCACGAACGTCCTTGATTATATAGCTTCTCAGCAGACGACGATCGATAACGTTGCAAAAGAGCTGAAGGTTCAGAAGATCGCAGACGTTGCAAAGAGAGCGGCTCAGATCCAGGGCGAGCTTCACGACGCAAAGAAGGAGATCGAGGCACTGAGAGCAAAGCTTGCTTCCTCCAAATTGGGAGATATTCTTGCAGGCGCACAGGCAGTCGGCAAGGTAAGGCTTATCACGGCAAAGCTCAGTGACATGCAACTTGACGCCGCAAGAACGCTGGCTGACGATATCAAGGCAAACAACGCAGACGCGGTGGCAGTTCTGGCTGTTGTGAGTGGCGACAAGCTCAACTTCATCGCCGCGGCGGGCAAGGACGCAGTTGCATCCGGTGCTCACGCAGGCAAGCTGGTAGGTGCCGTAGCGGCAGTTACAGGCGGCAAGGGCGGTGGACGTCCCGACAGCGCAATGGCAGGCGGCAAGGATGCTTCCAAGATTGCCGAGGCGCTTGACGCGGCAAAGGCTACTCTTGAGGGTATGCTTAAATAAAATCATAAAATTCCCCCGATGAAGATCGGGGGAATTCTTGAAAGAGGTCAAAAATGACGGAAATAACAAAGGAAATTTTCGAAAAGCATCAGGTCAGAAAAAGCAAAAAGCAAAAGTCAGCTTTTATTGACTTTGCCGTCGCAAAATCTTCCGAGCTTGGATACACAACAAGTATTGAGAACGGTTATCTGGGAGCAAAAAACATCGTAGTCGGTGACGTTAACGCCGCGAAGGTGGTCTACACCGCCCACTACGACACCTGCGCCGTGCTTCCCTTTCCGAATTTTATAACGCCGAAAAATTTCGGGATCTACCTGCTCTATCAGCTTCTTCTAACCTTGGGCTTTTGCTTTGTTGCCTTCGGCATCGGATTTGGGCTCGGCTTTCTGGGCGGGCTGGTCAACATTCCGAGCGAGGTCACGTTCTGGTGCGCTTACGCGATCAATTTCGTTCTTATCTGTTCGGTTTTCGCGGGCCCCGCAAACAAGAACACCGCAAACGACAATACCTCGGGCGTGATCACCCTGTTTTCCATTATGGAAAAGCTCCCCAAGGAGCAAAGAGATAAGGTGGCATTCGTGTTCTTTGACCTTGAGGAGGCAGGACTTTTCGGCTCTATGGGCTTCGCTTCAAAGCACAAGCAGGCAATGAAGAACAAGCCCCTCATCAATTTTGACTGCGTTTCGGACGGAGATAACATTCTTTTTGCTGTTCGTCGAGGTGCGGCGGGGCTGTCAGACAAGATCGAAAACGCGTTTCCCGAAATCGGAAAATTTAAGCTCCACGTTCTGACAAAAGGCGCTTTTTACCCCTCCGACCAGGCAAATTTCCCTCTCGGCATCGGGGTTGCGGCGCTGAAAAAGAGCCGCGGCGGGATCCTTTACATGAATAGGATCCACACCGTACGCGACACCGTATATCAGGAAGAAAACATCGAATTTCTCACAGACGGCGCACTCCGACTGACGGAAACACTTTAATTTTTTTCAAAAACGGCACCGCATATGCGGTGCCGTTTTTATATTATTCGATGATCGAAGAAATTATCGCAACAAATTCGTCCTGCGTAACGCCATCCGCACCGAGAAAGAATCCTACGCCGTTATACATAAACTCCGCGTAGTAGTATCCGTTTTCGGCAAGACCGATCAAAACCTCTATGTTGTTGATAACTGATTTTTCTTCTGTTCCTTTAAAGTATAGGTAATCATGGAACACATAATTGCCCTTATCTACCTCGAGATTGACATTTCTTGTGAAATCCTTGTTGGAATAGTTCCAAACACCCGCATCCCAATAAACCTCACCAACACCGCCGTCTCTCCTGTAGATTCCGCTCCGCTCATTTTCCCAAGGTATAATATCTGACGGAACATCTGGAATATAGTCAACTCCGTAATAAGCAATCATTTCATCTCGGGTCATTTCAACAAAATCGTCGCGCATTAAAGCAATGTTCATTTTGTCAGACGAGATTTTCTCCATATGGTTAATGACAATCTTATTGTTTTCTGAGGGATTAACAGCAGATTCGCCCTTGTTCTCATCAAAATAGTCCTTAATTCCTGGATATAAAGCGTCATTCAAGGTTTGTTCAGGCTCCTTTGCCCAAAACATTCCCCCCTGCCACATACCGAAACCCAACAGGGCAACAAGACAGGCACAGCACACGGGCGTGGCGGTACGAACAAGCACTTTTCTCTTTCTTCCCTGCTCTGCCACATATCTGTCTCTGCGCTCAAGCAAGCTATTTACCATTTCATCACAATTCTTCATAAATAAAGCCCTCCTTTTCAAGTTTTGATTTCAAAGACTGCTTCGCTCGATAAATGAGATTTTTCACCTGACGGTCGCTCTTTTTCAAGGCAATTACAACTTCTTTATTTGAAAATCCTTCAAAGTATACGAGCCACAGCACCGTCCTGTAATCGGTCGAAAGCTCGGAGAGCGCCCGATGAACGATTATTTTTCTTTCTTCAATTATGTAGGAGTTTTCAAGGTTCTCTTGCTCGGCAAAAGCGTCAAGATGCTCTCGGGGAACATTCTGTACCCTTGAATTTCTCCTTATATAGTCGATCGCTACGTTTCGACCGATCGCATACAGCCAGGATTTGAACATGCTTCTGCCGGAAAAGGGCGGTTTTTTTGTTATCAGTCGAAAAAAAGTATCCTCCGCCAAGTCCTCGGCAATGAAAATGTTACCCACATAATGATTAAGATATAGAATAAGACCGTCCTTATAATCTCCAACGATTTCAGCTATGCCCTTGTCATCACCATCAAGGAAACGGCGGTAGCTACTTGCACCGTTGTCCATTGACTTTCTCCTTTCCGAAAGGGTGTCGTTTCCCTTTCACCTATTAGTCGCACAAGTGCGGAAAAAGTCTCACCCGAAATTTTATTTTCAAAAAAGACAGCATAGCATCGGCTATGCTGTCTTTTTTGATTAATTTTTTCGAGAGGCAAGTTTTATTTCAAAATCACATTAAGATCAGTCTTAATGATCTGCTCGATCTCTCTTGCCTTTACTTCCGTCTCGGCTGTGACAGTGATATAAGCCTTCAGCTTAGGCTCCGTGCCCGAGGGGCGGATAACCACCGAGCCGCAGTCAAGAAGATATTTTATAACGTCAGCCTTGGGAAGTCCGTCAAGTCCGCTGAGATAGTCCAGTGTGCTCGTCACTGCGTGACCGCCGAACCCCTTCACGTCACCGCGGAGTTTTTTCATGATATCCTGCATCTTGGCAAATCCAGCCGAGCCTTCAAACTGATAGGAATGAAGGGTATTAAGGCAATAGCCGAATTTGGCGTAGATCTCGCCCAGCTTGTCAATGAGACTGATTCCGCGGGTCTTGTAATAC
>JAZODH010000089.1:0-3823 GCA_045596925.1 Eubacteriales bacterium | reverse complement strand
TTTGTGGGCTTGCCGCGATTGTTTTGGATCGTGTATCCGAAATAGGAGTTGAGAGTGTCCACGTCACCTCTGTCCCATGCCACCTCAATGGCGTGACGGATGGCGCGCTCAACCCGAGATGTTGTGGTGGAATACTTCTTTGCCACGGAGGGGTAGAGTATTTTTGTCACAGAATTTATAATGTCGCTGTCGCTGACGGTCAGCAGAATGGCGGTACGAAGATACTGGTAGCCTTTGATGTGAGCGGGGACACCTATCTGGTGAATTATCTTTGTTACCTGGGCTTCCATGTCCGAGGTGTCGGGAGAGGGCTTTTCCGTCGGTGAGCTTGATTTTCTGCGGGAGGCGCAGATGCTGTCAAGATGGCGCAGGAGACTTTCGGTGTCAAAGGGCCGGAGCAGGCAAAGCTCGGCGCCTGCCGACGACGCCTCAATGAAAATATTCTGATTTGAAACGGCGGAAAGTATAACAAATGAGGTGGGCTTGTCCTGACCGAAATCGAGAGCCGCGGAGTTTCGCAGCACGCCGATGCCGTCGATCTTTGAAAGCCATACGTCCACCAACGCTACGTCGGGGTGAGTTCTTCCTATCTTTATAAGCGCCTCCTCGCCGTTTGCCGCCTCCTCTATATTGCGAATGCCAGCGCGGCGAAGCTGATCGCAAATTTGTGCGCGGGATCTTGCGTCCTCGTCCGCCACGAGAATTTTTGCATTTTTAGTTTCTGATTTGAGTTCCATTTTTACTCCATTCCGCCGTCTTACGGCTTTTTTTGCGTTATTTTTTATTGCTCCTATATTTTACCATAATATGGAAATTATTGCAAGACATTTTCCAAAATTTTCCAACCCAAAAGTAAACAAAAATAATTGGTAAAAACTGTAAGTTTTTACCAATTTTGCTGTATATAGTATGTAATAGGACACAAAATACCTATATTTTGTGTTTTTCGACCTTTGGAGTCGCATGGTAGAGAAGGGTGTCGCGCCCTTTCTTATTTGGTAATTATTTGTCGGAAAAATCGGGAGTTTTCATGGGGTGATGCTTGCAGGGAGCGGTGAAAAAGTCGGTGAGATCCACGAAATATTTGCCGTCCTCGGTCAGCTCAAAGCCGATGGATTTTATGATATCCTCGTCTTTAAAATTTGGGTCTTCAAAATAAGCGCTGTGTACGCCTGCCAAGTCAATAAAGTTGAGGGAAGCCCGTCCCAAAAGGAACAGCACCTCAAAATCCTTTTCGCCGATGCAGGCGATAGAGCGAATGGCACCGCCTTTTTCGGTCATGGCAAACTGACATATTCCTCTCAATTCGTCGTCGACGGTAGCCGCGTAAGCCATGGTGCGCACGTCGTATTCAACACCGCAAATTCGGCAGATCTCTTCCTGTTCTTCTTTTGTCTGAATGGGTAAAACCTTTATCATGATAAGTGAAAGCCTTTCATTTAATATATAGAGCTGTATCAGCCCTCTTTTTTCAGATATTCTACTTCGTCCTCGGTGAGATGACGCCATTTTCCTGCGGGCAGATCGCCAAGCTGCAGTTCCCCTATTGCCACTCTGGTCAGTCGGGAGATCTTCAGCCCTGCCGCCTCGCACATACGGCGGATCTGGCGGTTTCGACCCTCGAAAAGGGTCATTTCAAGCAGAGCACCCTCGCCCTGTGATATCACTTCGGTTTTCACGGGCTGGATTCGGTAGCCGTCAAGGACCAGCGGGGAGCGGAGAATTGCAAGCTGCTCCTCGGTCGGTACTTTTGTCACGTTCACCCGATATATTTTGGGGATATTGTGGCGCGGGTGAGTCAGCTTATTTGCCAGCTCGCCGTCATCGGTGAGCAGAAGCAGACCGTCCGAGTTCATGTCAAGCCTGCCCACGGGGTATACCCGTTTGCCAAGAGAGGACACAAGCTCTAACACGTTTTTGCGGCCTTTTTCGTCGTCTGACGTCGTTACACAGCCCACAGGCTTGTTCAGCATTATGTAGGTAAATTCGCCTTTTCTGTAAGGAATGACATGCCCTTTGTACTCAACCACGTCAAGCTCGGGGTCCACCTTGTCGCCAACACAGGCAACAATGCCGTTCACCCGAACACGGCCGTCGGCAATTTCTTTTTCTGAGGCGCGCCGGGACATTATTCCCGCATCGGTAAAGAATTTTTGAAGTCTTATTTTTTCCATAACTAACCTATTTAAATAGTAGATTTTTTATCCTTGTTATTAATCCGATTTTTGATTCCTTTGCGTCTAGCTGATGAAGGACGATGAGGGGGGAGGATGCTACAAGCTTATCCTTGTAATAATATTTGACCTCTCCAAGTATCGTTCCGCTTTTTATTGGAGCAAATATTGGACGTGTGACCTCTATTTTATACGTTAGTTCAGTGTTATTCTTTGGGATAAAGGCACTCATCTCTCTTGAATTTGCCACTACTACACCGGGATAATCGCCACCCATGACGTCAAGAGACGCAGTAAAGTCGCCCTTGTTTGCGATAAGCACTCTTTGATAATTCCCGTATCCGAAATCAAGAAGCTTTTTATGGTCGTTCCAATCGTCAGGCGCGTTAAGGGTTACCGCGATCAACGTAAGTCCGTTCCGCTCTGCGGCACTGACAAGACACCGCCCGCTTTTTTTGGTAAAGCCCGTTTTTACACCGATAGCTCCGTCATAGAGGCGAAGCATTTTATTGTGATTGCTTAGGTACCTTTGCCCACCGTCACTCATGGGAATGGTGATTTGCTTTGTCGAGCAGATCCCTAGAAATTCCTCGTTTTGAAGAGCCTTGGCTGTAATTATTGCAAGGTCGTATGCCGAGGTGTAGTGCCCGTCCTCGTAGAGTCCGTGCGGATTTTTAAAGCTTGTGCTTTTTAGTCCAAGCTCCTTGGCTTTTTCGTTCATAAGAGCTGCAAAGCCTTCAATACTTCCGCCTATCTCGTACGCGATAGCCGCAGCCGCATCGTTGGCGGAGGCGAGCATCAGAGCGTAGAGAAGGGAACGGAGAGTAAGCTCCTCACCGTCGGTCATATAAATTGATGATCCCTCGATCCCACAGGCGCGCGGGTCGATTTTTACAGATTTATCAAGGTCACCGTGCTCTACCGCAACGAGTGCCGTCATTATTTTTGTTGTTGAAGCCATAGGGAGTCTTAAATGCGCATTCTTTTTATAAAGGATCGCTCCGCTTTCTGCTTCAATAAGCACCGCACTCTTTGCTGATAGACTTATTCCCTCGTTTTTTGCATTGACCGGGAATGCCAAAGCTACGGATAAAATTATTGCAAGTAATAAAAAACAAAATTTTTTCATCAAGCCCCCAAAAATATATTTTTTAAAAATATATTGTAAAGGGAATGAAAGTATGCTTTTAGATATTTGCTATTTCGTCGAGTTCCTCGTCGGTAAGCTCCTCAACAGGCTCTTCTTCGGCCTCGTTGTTTGCCTTGTCCTTCTTGAACAATGCTTTTACCTTATTGAAGAGGGAAGGGGTGCGGTCAATGATCTCAGAGATCTGGTCAAGGGGATTTACGGGGTAGGAATCACCTACGTTCACCATCTCAATGCCTCCGTCCTTCTTTATAACGAGAAAGCCGATGGGATTGATGGAGATACCCGTGCCACCGCCCGCACCGAAGTTTTTGGTGTCAGCCTTGTTCTTTCCGTTGAAATCGAGACCACCGGAGGCGTATCCTACGGAGATCTTTGATATCGGAATGATGGTAACACCGTTCTCGGTGGTAATGGGAGCACCGATCACTGTGTTTGCGTCAACCATTGAACGAATGCTTTCAAGCGACGTTCTTATAATTTCTTCAAGTTTGTTTTCGTT
>JAZODH010000088.1:0-32449 GCA_045596925.1 Eubacteriales bacterium | reverse complement strand
CAAGGATGGAGAAGTTGGGGCAAAGTGCGGCAAGCTGGAGGGTTGCGGCATTTGCGACGGGTCCCGAGGGGTTGTGAGGAGCAAAGCCGATGTATCTGCTCTCGGCAGTCGCCGCTATCTTGCGTAATTCGGAAATACCGCCTGCGTGGGAAATGTCGGGCTGAATATAGTCGGCCGCACCCAGATCGAACATACGGTTGTAATCCCAACGGGTGTAAAGTCTTTCGCCCGCGGAAATAGCAACGGGAGACTTGTCACGAACAGCCTTGAGAGCGTCCAGATTGTCGGGGGGAACAGGCTCTTCAAAGAACATGGGCTTAAACTGCTCAAGCTCCTTTGCGATCTTGATGCCCGTGGGGATATTGAAGCGTCCGTGACCCTCGATGAGCAGATCGACCTCGTCGCCCACCGCCTCGCGGACAGCCGCAACGCAACGGAGAGCCTTGTTCAGCTCTGCGTTGGAGATCTCAAGATAATTCTTTCCAAAGGGATCCCACTTCATGGCGGTAACGCCGCGCTGAACGGCGATCTTTGCCTTTTCTCCGAACTCCTCAGGCTCCTTCGCACCTGCAAACCAGCCGTTTACGTAAATTCTTACCTTTTCATTCACCTTTCCGCCGAGGAGACGGTAAACGGGAACGCCAAGGCTCTTGCCTAAGATGTCCCAAAGAGCTGTCTCAACTGCGGAAAGAGCGCTCATTAACACCGCACCGCCGCGCCAGTAAGCGTCGCGGTAGATGGCGTGCCAATGCTTTTCAATATCGCGGGGATCCTGACCTACAAGATACTCCTTGATGTGCTCAACTGCGCCGAGAAGAGCCTTTTCCTTGTACTCAAGGGTCGCCTCGCCTACGCCGTCGATGCCTTCGTCGGTGTAGACCTTAACGAAGACCCAGTTGGTGCGGAAGCAGTCCACAACAAATGTTTTTACGTCTGTAACCTTCATTTTTATCTCCTTATAATTTGATTTCCTTGTAAATTTCGGGAATTACGCGGTTATTCGCCTTGAAAATTTCGCCGTTCAGCTCATCGAAAAGACCGAAGTGCATGGGGACGGCCTTTTTTGCACCTGTTTTCTCGGCGAATTTCTGCGCGTCATAGGCGTTCATGTTGTTTCCTACACCGTTTACGGGCAGGAAGATCGCCTCGATGTCCTGTGGCAGGTCTGCGAAAATGTCATCGTTGTAAAGGGTGTCGCCCGTGATGTAGTAATTTTTACCCTCGGCGTTTATAACCACGCCCACAGCCATCAGATCGCTGTGCTCAGCCTTGACAGCGTAGAACTCAATGCCGTCCACCGTGAAACGGGAATGGCGGTTGAGGCAAACGTAATTGTTGTTACCGCCGAACTTTCTGGCACTCTGCCATGCGTTATAGGGCGCGATGAGAGTCAGGGAACTGCCTTCTCCCAGATAGTGCTCCAGGGTTTCGGGATCGGTGTGATCCAGATGATCGTGAGTCAGCACGATAACGTCGGGCTTGATCGCGAGAAAGCTCGTATCAACGGGAACTCTCCTGTAATTTACGGGATTGACCTTCTCAACGCTGTCCGAAAGATAAGGGTCAACAATGATCTTTTTGCCGTTTGTTTCAAACAAAAGTCCCGCTTGGCCCAGCCACGTAACCTTCATGTTTTTCTTTCCTTTTCTGCGTAAAAACGCTTTCATATAAGATTTTTCTTTCGATTTCTTGACAAGTGTCAAAATCTGTGATAATATGATTTTATCATAGTGACAGGCTGGGTCATAGTCAAAATATTAACTGTTTTTTTAGAAATCTTAACCTTTTGGAGGTGCACCCATGAGACCCGAGATACTATACCCGAAAATTGCGGAATGCGGCGTGTTTGACGGCGCGAAGTTCCGACCGTCCGGCGTGACTCCCGAGCGAATAACGCGATATTTCGAGCTTGAGATCCCCATTATTGAGGGCGGGACCTCCTATATTGACGGGAAGAGCTATCCCATACTCTGCGACCGGCTTATAAATATTCACCCCGATATGCGTCGGTGCACGCTTATGCCGTACTCCAGCAAATTCATAAAATTTGAGTTGACGGGCGGATTTCTCTACGACTATCTTTACAGCCTTGACTGTGTTATCAATATGTCGGATCCTCCCGAGTTCAACCGCCTGTTCGACAGCATTATTTCTCTCCACGCGACCCCTCACAGCGGAAGCGAGCTTCTGCTCCAGTCAAAGCTCCTTGAGCTTATCTACCTGATGGGACGCTGTAACGGGTTGTCAGGCACACGGGGAGGGGTAAATCCTATCGTTTCAAAGGTCAGTGAGTATATTGACAGCCATATACAGGAGAACCCGTCTTTGGACGAAATGGCGCTCCATTTGAATGTAAACCCCATCTATATGCACAGACTGTTCTCGGCTACCATGGGAAAATCCCCTCATCGCTATCTTCTTGAAAAGAAGCTGGCGCTGGCAAAGCAGCTGCTTCTTTCCACCGACAAATCCTGCGCCGAGATCGCTCTTGAAACAGGCTTTTCCTCCCAGTCTTATTTTAACTATACCTTCCGTCACGAGGAGGGAATGACACCGTCGGAATTTGTCCGCAGTTGGTACGAGAGCCATTCCGTATAACAAAGGAGGAAGATTTGAAAAAAAGATTTTTTGCGATTTTCGTTCTTTTGGGGTTTATGCTTTCCCTGACATCTCCTGCTTTTTCTGCCGCTTTCAACTCGCCCTGCGTGTTAAAGCAAAGTGCAACGGTGAGCGATGAATATCTGAAAAACACTTTGTTTGTGGGAGATTCCCGAATCCAAGGACTCGGAATTGCCTGCTCGTCCTCCACACCCGCAACATTTTTCGGCGTGCAGTCCTGCACGGCGTCCCAGATCGATACCCGCCAAGGAATAACCATGACGGTCGGCGGTGTTTCAAAAACCTTGACTATCATTGATGCCATAAAGCAGACGGGCAGGCAGTTTGAGCGGGTCTATATGATGTTCGGCATAAACGAGCTGGGGTCGGGCGGCGGCACGCCTGCCATAATCCGCGGATACAGATCGGCGGTAGAAAAGGTCAGGGAAGTACAGCTTGCCGCGCAGATATGTATCATGGGAGTCATGCCCGTTTTTAACTCCTGCAGTTATGTTTCGGGCTACACGGGAGAGGTGGCAAATCCCAAAATCCTGGCCTTGAACGAAGCACTTGTGTCCTTGGCTGAGGAGCTTGACCTCTATTACCTTGACACCTACCACCTCTTTGCCACCTCGGACGGTCAGCTGCTTCCCGACGCCTCAAAGGACGGCATACATCTTTACAGCTCTGCCAGCCGTCAGATGATGGAGTATATAAAGACCCACGCCATACCCTTAAAAAGCGTCACGCCGTATTCTGCAGGCGACCTGAACGGCGACGGAAGGATAAACACCACCGACAGCGTTCTTTTGGCTCAGCTTTTGGTGGGCTGGAGCGTAAGTGCACGGGCAACCTCCGCCGACTGTAACGGCGACGGGCGAATTAATGCCAAGGACAGCGTTATGTTGGCTCAGTACCTTGCGGGCTGGAACGTTGATCTGGGCTGAAAAGTTTCTTAAAAAGCCTTGAAAAAAGTTTCGGGCGTGCTATAATATACAAAGAAATCCTTCTATTGAAAGGGAAAAAAGAAATGATAAGATTGAATTTCAATCGCGATTGGCTTTTCCACGACGGTGAGATAGAATCGATGCGCCCAAAGACCAAGGGTCCCGTTTATACCCAGGCAAAGACCGAACGATTCAGAACAGGCCCCGCTTCGGTGGCGTTCAACGATCGGGATGAGGATTGGGGAAACCACACGGACGAGCTGAATCACCATAAATTTGAGAAGATATCCCTGCCTCACGACTATATCGTGACACAGGAAATGAGCCGTGCCAACAATAAAGCGACGGGCTTTTTCGACTACCACCCCGCGTGGTACAGAAAGCACTTTCGGGCAGAGCAGGGCTTTTGTCGTTACGTCCTATATTTTGAAGGCGCGACGGCAAATACAGAGGTGTACCTGAACGGCGTTCTTCTTCACGTAAACCGCGGCGGATATGCTCCCTTTGAGGTTGACTTGAGTGACTTTTTGCGCTTCGGCGGCGACAACGTTCTTGCGGTACATACCGTTCCTCAAACCAACTCCGACGGCTGGTGGTACGAGGGTGCGGGCATTTTCAGAAACGTCTGGCTTGAGATGTCGGAGGAACTTGCCGTGGACCGTTACGGGGTATATGTAGCTCCCTCGAACACTGCAGGAACAAAGGATTGGAATGTTCCCGGCGAGGTGACCGTTCGCAATAACGGATATGAAACAAGGAAAGCCGATGTAAGAGTTGAACTTCTGAACTCCATGGGCAAGACCGTGGCGGAAATGTCGGGCGAGTGCGAGATCCCGCCTCGAGATAGATCTGTTGTGAACCTTTCCGCGCAGGTAAGTGAGCCTGAGCTTTGGAATCCCAATCACCCCAATCTTTATACCGCAAAGACCACCGTTTCATGGGAGGGTAAAGCCGACACGGCCGAGACCGTTTTCGGTTTCAGAACCCTCAACTATACCCCCGATCGTGGATTGCTCATGAACGGTTTCCCCGTGTACGTCAACGGTGTATGCGGACATGGGGATTTCGGACTTACGGGTAAAGCCGTTCCCGATAACATTATTCGTCATAAAGTTCGCCTGCTCAAGGAAATGGGCGCAAATGCGTACCGTTGCTCTCACTATCCTCAGTCCGAGGAGATGATGGACGAATTCGACCGCCGCGGCATCATGGTGATGGACGAAACACGCTGGTTCAGCAGTGCCGAGGATGAAATGGAACAGCTCCGCACGCTTATCCGTCGCGACCGCAACCACCCCTGCGTTATCATGTGGTCGGCGGGCAACGAGGAACCGCTGTTTGTCCGCCCCGAGGGAGGCAGGATACTGCGCTCAATGAAAGCGGATATTCTGAAGCTTGACCGCACCCGTCCCGTGATGGTCGCAAACGACAAGACCCCCGACAAGAGTACCGTTTACGAGGACAGCGATATTATCGGAATCAACTATAACCTTGGCATTTACGACACGGTCCGCGAGCAGTATCCAGATAAGGCGTTCGTTTCCACCGAGTGCTGTGCAACGGGCACCACACGAGGCTGGTACTACCCCGACAGCCCCGAAAACGGCTATATAAACGCATACGACAAGGATACCAACAACTGGTTCCAAGGCAGAGAAAACACATGGAAACAGATTACCGCAAAGCCTTACGTTATCGGCGGTTTCCAGTGGATCGCCTTCGAGCACAGAGGAGAGACGATCTGGCCCCGTATCTGCTCTCAGTCGGGTGCTATCGACCTGTTCCTGCAGAAAAAGGACGCATTCTATCAGAATCAGTCATTTTGGAGCCGTGACCCCATGGTCCACATTCTGCCACATTGGAATTTGAGCGGCAGAGATGGGGAGAAGATACCCGTTTGGGCATATTCCAACTGTACCGACGTGGAGCTTTTCGTTGACGGCGAGAGCTACGGCAAAAAATCCCTCAATTCCTTTGACCATGCAGAGTGGGAGGTTGAATATCACCCCGGAAAGCTTGAGGTCGTGGGATATATCTGCACCGAGAGGGTGGCTTACGACTCGGTTGAGACGACGGGCAAGCCCGTTGCGCTCAAACTCCGTGCCGAAAACCTGCCCGACGTTCACGCATGTAAGGGAGATATTGCGCTCTTTACTTGCTACTGCGTTGACAGCGAGGGACGGGTAGTTCCCGATGCATCGCCTTTCGTTCGCTTTAATTGCAATAACGTGGGACGTATCATTGGAACAGGCTCGGACGTATCCGACCGAACCCCTGTAAACGTCCCTGCAAGACAGATGCGCGCGGGCGCTATCACTGTGGCTGTAAGTGTAGGCGATAGCGAAGGCAAGCTTGTGCTATACGCCAACGCCGACGGCCTCGACGGCACAAGAATTGAAATTGATGTAACCAAATAAAAAATAGCGGAATCCATCAAAGGATTCCGCTCTTTTTATTTTTGAAAAGCAAAAATGCATCGTATCATACACCGATGACGGCGTTTTTGATCCTTGCCTTAATTTGCCACGCTTCGGCGGAGGATAACCGCCTGAGATTCCATTTGACGCCACCTTTGCTCAAAAAGTCCCATGTCAACGGTGACGGGATTCTTTTTCAGAGGATCGCAGATGTAGACTTCTTGCCTTTCCATATCGTATCCCGTGACCACAACGCAGTGCAGGGGATATTTCCAGTACAGTTTCTCGCCGTCAATATTCCAGGGACTTTTTACGTAAGTGTCGGCGAAATCCATGGTGATCCAGGTGACGGCACTGTGACCTTGCGAAAGCTGATAATAAAGCTCTTTTACGTCGTATCCGGTCAGGTCGTACGCGCGGTAGTCGGATTCAAATTCGTAAAGATAATCGTTTGCTGTCTTTACAATAACGGGTGCGTAACAACCGTAGGCACGGCCGCCGTTGCGGGGATTTCCCACGTTTGCCTCGTAAAAGCTGGTCTTGCCGACCTCGCCCTGGGGCAGGAAGTTGTCCGCAAGATATGTGTGCGACACTCTCTGACCTATGCTGTTGAGCAGAATAGCCAGGGAAGTGACCTCACAGCCTTCGGGAAGCTCGGGCTTTTGCATGATAACCGTCGCCTCATTTTGCACTGAGGTTTTCAGATTCGCGTATTTTTCGCCCAGCGGGATCTTTGCTTTTAAGGTGATGCCATCAAAGTCTCTGTTGCTCAACACGCCGTCAAAATCCCACTCCACGTTCACGTCCACCACCGTGTCCTCGCCGTAAGAGCAGGGGACGTGAGTGTAGACGGTACAGATGAAATTCCGTGTAAATTCGGAGCTTCTGTAATCGTATTTGTGAGATGAGAAATTGACGGTTTTGCCTGCCACTGTAAAGGTGCCGTCAAAGCTGCCTGCAACTATGTATTTGTGCCCGATGGAAAGGTGCGCCGCAAGGCGTACGGAATCCGAACCCTCCTCGCGGGTGGCAACGTAGTCAACATAGAGGTCGAGAGGCGTTCCCGTTGCGCTCTGAAGCCGACCTGTCAGCTCGAATGCACAAGGCTTTTTGTCCGGTGTTTCAACAAGACCGTATTCCTCGTCGGGAACGGGTGAATACTCGCCCGGTATTACCGAAAGATCCTTGGGATCGGGCGGCAGGGGCTCGGTCTCGGGAACATTGGTCTGCGTTTCGGTGTCCGTGTCGGTATTTGCCGAAACGGGCTTGTCGGTGTCGGTGCATGACACAAGCAGAAGGAAAAATAATAAAAGGAGACAAGTCAAAAAGCTTCTTATCTTCATGGCTATCTCCTTTCAAAAAACTAAATGGGTCGGAATTTCATTCCGACCCATTTATGGTATCACATTTTGCGTATTTTGTCAATATATATCTAATGCTAATGAGGATTTATCCCTCGAAGAAGTCGAGGATCACCTTCCAGACCGCCTCGTCCTGCTCGGTCATACCGTCCCAGTCAAAGGAATTGCGGAATTTCGCTTTTTCTTCCTCGTCGGCAAATTCTCCCGCCTTGGCCAAGGCTTGTGAGTATTCGGCAAGCAGTGCAACTGCGTCCCTTGTGTAATGGGGATTGTGTCCTTTCTCGCTTTCAAGATGAAATACGGTGTTTTTCCGTCCCCGAAGCTCCTTTTCAAGAATATCGTAATTTTGCTCACGCCGAACCACGGCGTCGTTGTCCGAATAAATGAGCAGGGCAGGAACGTCGGAATTTTTCAGCGTCTCAACGCCGTTTATATTCGCATATTCGGGATTTGCTCTTTGCTCGACCGCGAAGACCTGACGACGAAACAGCTTCATTATGCCCGTCAAGTTCTGCTCGATGATCTTCGCGGGAGTTAAAAAGCCCGATATAACTACTATCTTTTCAACGTCGGAATGAAAAGCCGCAATATTCATGGTGGAAAATCCGCCCCAGCTGTGACCGATGACGAAAATTCGGCTCGTGTCAATGCTCGCGTCATTTTTTAGGACCGTCAGACAGTCGTCCAGGTCGTGGAGCGACTGAGCAAGACCGTTCGTATCCTTACCCTCGGATCCCATGCAGCCCGTGTGGTCGTAGGAGAAGACCGTGTAGCCGCGGGAACAAAGCTTTTCGATCTCCTTCATGTAGGAGAGGTGTCCGCCGCCAAGTCCGTGCTCAAATACCACAAGAGGAGACTTTTTTGCGCCCTCGTAACTGTAAAAGTATCCGCGGAGCTTGTGTCCAAGGGAGGAATCAAACTCATAAGGCTTTGTCCGAAGCCCGTCAAAATCCGTGCCTGAGAAATATTTTGCCTTTCCGTTGTCGTCGCATCTTTTGAATGTCTGTGATCGATAAATTTTTTCGATCTTTTTTGTTATAAACATAATGTTACCTCAAAAAATATTGCTTGTTTTTAAGCAGAGCCGTTCAAATTCCGTTATTTGTAATAAGCCGTGGGCAGCCTGTCGGCAAAGAGGTGAGGCGTGCCGGAAAGCTGACTGATGATCGGTATAGTATCCCCTTGCTTATCGGAAAAATGAATGACTGTCACGCCCGTGTGGCACATAGAGATTCGGGAAGCGAACTGGGGGTAGGGAATATCAAGAAGCGAACTTAAGAAAATTCCGCCAAATCCGCCGTGAGCAAAGAGCGCCACGTTGTCATTTGTGGGATTTACCGCCTTGAAAAGACGTCTTTCTCTGTCATGCTCGTAGCCGAGGGTCGCAAAGAATTCGTCTATTTGATTTCTGAAAAAATCAAAATGCTCACCGAAATTAAATTTTGCAAGATCGGGGTGCTCGTACCACTTGTCTCCCAAAGCAAAGACCTCGGGGGAAACCAGAATGTTTCTGAATTGATCGCTCTGCTCGATCCAACGGCGCTTGCCGTCGGCACATTCTACCGAAAATCTTTCCCAAGCGTACTTTTCGTTGGTAAAATCAAGCTGAGTGATCTCTTTTTTGAGCACCTCGGACGTGGGTGTCGCGGTCTGAATCGCGCGTGTGGATGTGGACGAGAAGATCTTGTCTATCTTACATTGTGCCATGAAGCGCGATACCGATTCTGCTTGACGGTGCCCTAAGGGAGTAAGCTGATCGGGGTTGTATATGGGATCTCCGTGTCTGACGTAATAAAAAATCATCTTCTTACGCTCCGTAATTGTATATTTGTTAAAATTATACCCTTAAATGCGAGTAATGTCAATACAAAATGACAAGTATATTTTTTTTTAAATGTCTTGACAAAAAAAGCCAAATGTGATATAATAACGAAAATTGAGTTGGGGCAGATGGTCAACGCAATTTAGAGCAAAATAAGACTTTAAAATTACCTTCGCATGAAAGGTAGTGTCGTTGCGCATTTTTCTGCCTTTCGGAAGTGGGAGTGTTATGAAAATGATGATCGACAATGCAATTTTAAATAACAGCCAGCTGCTTTCCATAAGTGTCTCTAAAGCTTATGAGGGCGGCGTTTTTTGTCCCATTTTTTCCGACGACGGCAAATACGTTATTTTTCCCGGTCTTTGTGATGTCCACGTGCATCTCAGAGAGCCGGGTTTTTCTTATAAAGAAACCATAAAGACGGGTACAATGGCGGCGGCAAAGGGCGGATACAGCACCGTGTGCTCTATGCCCAATCTTAACCCCGTGCCCGACAGCGCGGAGAATTTACGCGCACAGCTTGACATAATCAAGCGCGACGCTGTGATAAACGTGACTCCTTACGGCTCTATCACAAAGTGCCAGCAGGGGCAGGAGCTTTCCGACATGGCGGATATGGCAGATAATGTCTGCGCTTTTTCGGACGACGGTCGCGGAGTGCAGAGCGACAGCATGATGCGCTCGGCAATGCTTGAAGCCAAGCGACTGGGTAAGATGATAGCGGCTCACTGCGAGGTCAATTCGCTCCTTGAGGGCGGATATATCCATAAAGGGAAATACGCTGAGGCGCACGGCCACAGAGGAATTTGCAGTGCAAGTGAATACGAACAAATAAAAAGAGACATCGAGTTGGTCGAGGAAACGGGCGTTTCCTATCACGTTTGCCACATCTCCTGCCGTGAGAGCGTTGAGCTTATCCGACAGGCGAAAAAGCGCGGTGTTGATATCACCTGCGAAACGGGGCCTCACTACCTTGTTCTTTGCGACGCCGACCTGCAGGAAAGCGGTAATTTCAAAATGAATCCGCCACTCAGAAGTGCAGATGACAGAGACGCGCTCATCGAAGGAATTATCGATGGCACAATCGACATGATAGCCACCGACCACGCGCCCCATTCCGTTGAGGAAAAGTCGCGGGGACTTGAAAAAAGCGCCTTCGGTATCGTGGGTATCGAAACCGCCTTTTCGATCATGTATACCCATCTGGTGAAGACGGGTAAGATTACAATGGAACGCCTGTGTGAGCTTATGTGCATAGCTCCGAGAGAGCGTTTCGGCTTCAAATATGACAACAGCTACTCGGTTTTCGAGCTTGAAACGCCTTACACGGTCGACCCCGAAAAGTTCGCGTCCATGGGACGCAGTACTCCCTTTGCGGGCGCTGAACTCTACGGTCGTTGCGTTCTGAACGTCATCGACGGCAAGACCGTTTACTCTGAACTTTGATCTAAATAAATTTTACATAAAGACGTACAAAGGAGAAAAGAAAATGCCAAAGAGACAGGATTTAAAAAAGGTAATGGTAATAGGCTCGGGTCCTATTGTTATCGGTCAGGCGGCTGAGTTCGACTATGCGGGAACTCAGGCTTGCCTTGCGCTCAAAGAGGAGGGCTACGAGGTTATCCTCGCCAATTCCAACCCCGCAACCATCATGACCGACACCACAATTGCCGACAAGATATACATGGAGCCTTTGACTCTCGAATATCTGGCGAAGATCATTCGCTACGAGCGTCCCGATGCTATCGTTCCCGGTATCGGCGGCCAGACCGGACTTAACCTTGCTATTCAGCTTGAGAGAAAGGGTGTTTTGCGCGAGTGCAGAGTAGAGCTTCTCGGAACGTCCAGCAGAAGTATCGAACGCGCCGAGGACAGAGAACTGTTCAAGGAGCTTTGCGAGGAGATCGGTGAGCCCGTTTGCCCCTCGGATATTGCCGAGAACATGGAGGACGGTATCAGGATCGCGCGTGAGATCGGATACCCCGTAGTTCTTCGTCCCGCATTTACACTTGGCGGTACGGGCGGCGGCTTTGCCGACAATGAGGAGGAGCTGAAGGAGCTTTTAAAGAACGGTCTGAAGCTTTCTCCCGTTCATCAGGTCTTGGTTGAAAAGAGCATCAAGGGCTATAAGGAGATCGAGTTTGAGGTAATGCGTGACGGTAACGACACCGCTATCGCTATCTGCGACATGGAAAACATCGACCCCGTAGGCGTACACACAGGAGACTCCGTGGTGGTTTGTCCCTGCCAGACGATCTCCCGTGAGGATTATACGATGCTCCGCGACAGCGCGCTGAAGATCATTCGTTCTCTTGAGATCGCAGGCGGCTGTAACGTTCAGTTTGCGCTTGACCCCAATTCTTCAAATTACTATGTAATCGAGGTAAACCCCAGAGTTTCCCGTTCCAGCGCACTTGCAAGTAAGGCGAGCGGTTTCCCCATTGCAAGAGTTACCGCAAAGATCGCCGTTGGTATGACTCTCGAGGAGATCATGTCTGCAGGCGACCCTGCAACCTTTGCGCCCACACTCAACTATATCGTAACAAAGATGCCTCGTTTCCCCTTCGACAAGTTCGCAGATGCAAATAACCACCTGTCCACTCAGATGAAAGCAACGGGCGAGGTAATGAGCATTGGTAAAAACCTTGAAGAGAGCCTTCTCAAGGCGGTGCGTTCTCTTGAGATCGGCGTTTACCACCTGCATATGAAGAAGTTCGACACCATGGGAACCGACGAGATGCTTGATTACATCGCCGACGCTACCGACGACCGCTTCTTCGCTATCGCTGAGTTGCTCCGCCGCGGTGTTACAAATCAGCAGATCTTTGATAAGACCCAGATCACCGATTTCTTCATCGAAACACTCCGTAACATCGTAAATATCGAAAACGAGGTAAAGGCTGCGCCCTTTAACCGCGAGGTCATGCTCAAAGCCAAGAAATACGGCTTCTGCGACAGAATTATCGCCGATCTTTGGGGTTCGGACGAGCTGACTGTATATAATTACCGTCTCGGCGAAAATGTTCGTCCCGCGTATAAAATGATCGACACCTGCGCCGATCAGTTTGAGTTCTACGTTCCTTATCTATATTCCGCATACGAGGGTGAGAACGAGACCAAGCGGTCGGATAAAAAGAAGATCATCGTTCTTGGCTCCGGTCCTATCAGAATCGGACAGGGCGTCGAGTTCGACTACTCAAGCGTCCACGCCATCATGACCATTCGCGACAATGGATACGAAGCTATCATCATCAATAACAACCCCGAGACCGTTTCCACCGACTATACATGCTCGGACAAGCTTTATTTTGAGCCTCTGACGGTGGAGGACGTTATGAACATAATCGAGCTTGAAAAGCCCGACGGTGTTATTGCATCTCTCGGCGGTCAGTCCGCTATCAACTTAGCTGAGCCTCTTACCCGCCGCGGTGTCAAGATCATCGGCACCGACTGCGACGCTATGGACAGAGCAGAGAACCGCGATTCCTTTGAGAAGATCCTCATCGAGCTTGGTATTCCCCAGCCCGACGGACGCGCCGTTACCGACGTTGAAAGCGGCATTGCGGCGGCAAATGAGATCGGTTATCCCGTGCTTGTTCGTCCTTCCTTCGTTCTGGGCGGACGCGCTATGCAGATCGTTGCAAACGAGGAACAGCTCCGTTATTATCTGAGAAACGCAGTTGCCATCGACGAGGACAGACCCGTTCTTGTTGACAAGTATATTATAGGTAAAGAAGTAGAGGTCGACGCGGTCTGCGACGGAAAAGACGTATTCGTTCCCGGTATCATGGAGCTTGTTGAGAGAACGGGTATCCACTCGGGCGACTCTATCAGCGTTTACCCCTCCTTCACCCTTTCCGACAAGGTAAAGGATACTATTCTCGACTACACAAAGAGACTGGGTATCGGCATCGGTATCGTGGGTCTTTACAATATTCAGTTCATCGTCGACAAGGACGAGAACGTCTATATCATCGAGGTAAATCCCCGTTCCTCCCGTACCGTTCCTTTCCTGTCAAAGTCCACAGGTTATAGCCTTGCGGACATTGGTACTTTGGTAATTCTCGGTAAGTCTCTGCGCGAGCAGGGATTGGCAGATCTGAAGCCCGTTGACCGTGAAAAGTGGTACGTCAAGGTTCCCGCCTTCTCCTTCTCCAAACTCCGCGGAATGGATACTTATCTGTCTCCCGAAATGAAGTCCACGGGTGAGGCCATCGGCTACGATAAGACCATCAACCGCGCGCTGTACAAGGCTCTCCAGGCGTCGGGTATGACTATTGCCAACTACGGCACCGTGTTCGTGACCATCGCCGATAAGGATAAGGAAGAAGCGCTTCCTCTTATCCGCCGTTTCTATAATCTCGGATTTAATATCGAGGCAACGAAAGGCACGGCAGAGTATCTCAAGGAGCATGGTATCAGAACCCGCATCAGAAAGAAGATAAGCGAAGGCAGCGAGGAGATCTACGATTCTATTCGCCAGGGATATGTAAATTACGTTATCAACACAAGAGACTATTCAAATGAAACGGGTCTCATGTCCGACGGACTTCTTATCCGCCGCTGTGCTATCGAAAACGGAGTTACCGTATTCACAGCGCTTGATACCGTAAGAGTTCTGCTTGACGTCCTTGAGGACATCACAATGCAGGTCTCCACCATCAACTGATAAAAACTGCGAGAGGGCAGGTCTGCGACTTGCCCTCCCGAAAAATATCTCCCCGAAAGGAGCAAAAAAGATGACTCAGGTGTTTTACACTGTTGAGATAAACGAAAAAATTGCAAAAAACGTTTACAAACTCGTCCTTATGGGCGATACGACCGCTATCACAGCCCCCGGACAGTTTGTAAACTTCAAGGTGGAGGGCTGCTACCTCCGCCGCCCGATCTCGGTCTGCGCCTATGACGAGGGCACGCTCACCGTTATCTATAAGGTGGTTGGACAGGGAACTGAAATAATGGCAAATTGGGAAAAGGGATATAAGGTCGATACCCTTGTGGGTCTGGGAAACGGCTACGATCTTTCCGACTGCGGAGATAAGCCCCTGCTCATCGGCGGCGGCGTGGGCGTTCCTCCCATGTACCAGCTTTGCAGAAAGCTCAGAGAGGCAGGGAAGGACGTTAAGGTCATCCTCGGATTTGGCACAAAGGACGAGGTCTTTTACGAGGAAGAGTTCAAGGCTCTGGGTGCGACGGTCTACGTGACCACCGCTGACGGAAGCTGCGGCACAAAGGGATTTGTCACCGACGTTATGCGCGACCTTGATTACAGTTATTTCTACACCTGCGGTCCCGAGCCTATGTTCCGCGCTATCGAGAAAATTGCGAAAACAGGCGGACAGTATAGCTTTGAGGAGCGCATGGGCTGTGGATTTGGTGCTTGCATGGGCTGTTCCTGCAAAACTCTTTACGGAAATAAACGCATCTGCGTTGACGGTCCCGTACTTCGGAGGGAGGAGATAATATGGCAGATACAAGAGTAATTTTGTCGGGGCTTGAGCTTGATAACCCCATTATCCCCGCCAGCGGAACATTCGGCTTTGGAAAAGAATTTGCAGAGCTTTATGATATCAATATCCTCGGCAGTTTTTCCTTCAAGGGAACAACAAAGGAGCCCCGTTTCGGAAATCCCACCCCCAGAATTGCGGAATGCAGTGCGGGAATGATAAACTCCGTTGGACTTCAGAATCCCGGCGTCGCTCACGTTAAGGAATTCGAGCTTCCCGAGATGAAGAAGTACTTCCATAAAAAAGTAGTAGCAAATATCAGCGGATTTTCACTTGAGGAATATGCCTACGCTTGCCGTGAGATCGACTCCGAGGAGCAGGTTGGAATCATTGAGGTGAATATCAGCTGTCCCAACGTCCACAACGGCGGAATGGCGTTCGGAACCTCCTGCGATGCGGCATACGAGGTGACAAAAGCCGTAAAAGCGGTGACAACGAAGCCCGTTTACATCAAGCTCTCCCCCAATGTGACTGACATCGTGTCGATCGCGAAGGCTTGCGAGGAAGCTGGAGCTGACGGAATCTCCATGATAAACACGCTTCTGGGCATGAGAATAAACCTGAACACCAAAAAGCCTGTTGTGGCAAACAAAATGGGCGGTTTTTCCGGTCCTGCAATCTTCCCCGTGGCCGTGCGTATGATCTACCAGGTGTACGAAGCGGTTAAAATTCCGATCATCGGTATGGGCGGCGTTTCAACGGCTCAGGATGTCATCGAAATGATGCTCGCGGGCGCAACGGCCGTTCAGGTGGGTGCGGCAAACCTTGTAAATCCTTACGTTTGTAAGGAAATTATCGAAGACCTGCCCCGTGTTATGGAAAAACACAAAATAAACAAATTATCTGATATTATAGGAGGAGCGCACTAATGGGACGCGACGTAATTGTTGCCTGCGATTTTGCATCAAAGGCAGACGTAATGAATTTTCTTGACAAGTTTGAGGGAGCGAGCAGAAAACCCTTCGTGAAGATCGGCATGGAGCTTTACTACGCGGAGGGACCTCAGATCGTCCGCGATATCAAGGCGAGAGGACACAAGATATTCCTTGACCTGAAGCTTCACGATATTCCAAATACCGTAAAAAAGGCTATGAAGGTGCTCTCAAACCTTGACGTTGATATGTGCAATCTCCATGCTGCAGGTGCAACTTCCATGATGCAGGGCGCACTTGAGGGTCTTACACGCGAGGACGGCACACGTCCGATCCTTATCGCCGTAACACAGCTTACCTCCACCGACCAGGAGACCATGGAGCGCGATCTGCTTATAAAAGAGCCTATCGACAAGGTGGTAATGCACTACGCTCTCACAGCAAAGAACGCAGGACTTGACGGCGTAGTTTGCTCACCTCTTGAAGCAGGCAAGGTGCACGAGACCTGCGGTAAGGATTTCGTCACCGTAACCCCCGGTGTCCGCTTCGCTGACGGCGACGTTGGAGATCAGAAGAGAGTTATGACCCCCGCGCAGGCAAAAGAGATCGGATCAGACTACATCGTTGTGGGCAGACCCATCACCGCGGCAGAGGATCCCGTAGCGGCTTACGAGCGTTGCGTGGCTGAATTTGTAGGATGAGATTTAACGCCGCAATATTTGACCTTGACGGAACTATAATGGATTCCGGAGAGGGAATAGTCCGCTCGGTCGGTTATGCTCTTGACAAAATGGGCGTCACCGATTACGACGAGCGCACGAATTACCGCTTCATAGGCCCACCTCTCATTGACAGCTTCATGGAGTACTATTCCATGAACGAAGAAGAGGCGGCAAAGGCTGTTGCTTATTACCGTGAGCGCTATTCGGTCACGGGAATCTATGAAAGCCATATGTACGACGGTGTAAGAGAGCTTCTTTGTGAACTGAAAAGACTCGGAGTTAAGCTCTATATCGGTTCGTCAAAGCCGGAAAAATTTGTCCGAATGATACTTGAAAAGCAGGGAATACTTGACCTTTTCGATTTTGTCGCAGGAGCAACCTTTGACGAATCGAGAAACAATAAAGAACAAGTTCTGACCTACCTTTTCGAGCAGGTGAAGATCGACCCAAACTCCGCAGTTATGGTGGGAGACAGATACCACGATATTGAGGGCGCACACTATATGGGTATCCCCTGTATCGCGGTGCTTTACGGCTTTGGAAACGAGACGGAATTCAAAGAACACGGCGCGGAATATATTGCCGCAGATACAGACCAAATATTTAAAATAATAACAAGTGAGGAATAAAAAATGGAAAGCTACAAGAGAGAATTTATACAGTTTCTTGAGGGCGCAGGCGTTCTTAAATTTGGCGATTTTACAGCAAAGAGCGGACGCAAGATCCCTTATTTTATCAATGCGGGTGACATCAAAACAGGCGACCAGATAGCAAAGCTGGGCGAGTTCTACGCAAAGGCATATCTTGACAAGGTGGGCAATAAGCGTACCGTGCTCTACGGCCCTGCATACAAGGGAATTTCTATTGCAGTTGCATCGGCGGTTGCTCTTTCAAAGAACGGTCTTGACGTGCCCTTCTTCTTTAACCGCAAGGAGGTAAAGGACCACGGCGAAGGCGGAGTATTCGTAGGATACGTTCCGAAGGCAGGCGAGGAGATCGTTATCACCGAGGACGTTATCACTGCGGGAACGGCTATCCGCGAGAGCATGGCTATTCTCTCGGGACTTGAGGGCGTAAAGGTTGCGGCTACATTCGTTATGGTAGACCGCAAGGAAAAGGGGCAGACCGAAAGATCCGCCATGTCCGAGGTTGAAGCTGAGTTCGGATTCCCCGTATATTCGGTAGTCGACGTTTACGACATCATCGAGTATCTTGAAGAGGACGAAGCAAACCGCGAAAACGTAGACAGAATCAAGAAATACCTTGAAGTAAACGGCGCAAAGGCTTAAATTTTAAGGAGCAAATATGCAGCATCTTATAAATATAATGGACCTGACCACCGCTGAGATCGACGAGCTGATCGAGGTGGCAAAGGATATTCTGGCAAACCCCGAAAAATATCAGGACGCTTGCCGTCATAAGATACTGGCGACCCTGTTTTTCGAGCCTTCCACCAGAACCCGCCTTTCCTTTGAGTCGGCAATGCTGTCTCTCGGCGGAAACGTGCTGGGATTCTCGGATTCAAGCTCATCTTCGTCAGCCAAGGGAGAGAGCTTGGCGGATACCATTACAATGGTAAGCGGATATTCGGATATTATCGCTATGCGTCATCCTAAAGAGGGTTCGCCTATAGTTGCGTCCGAACATACTGCCGTTCCGATCATAAACGCAGGCGACGGCGGACATTATCACCCCACTCAGACCCTCACCGACCTGCTGACCATCAAGACCGAGCTTGGTCATTTTGACGGTCTTACGGTGGGACTTTGCGGTGACCTTAAATACGGCAGAACAGTGCATTCTCTGATCTCGGCTATGTCAAGATACGAGAACGTTCGCTTTGTTCTCATATCACCCCAGGAGCTGAAGCTGCCCAGCTTCGTAAAGCAGACTTATATCAAGGATGCGGGACTTCCGTATATCCAGAGCACCTCTCTTGAGGACGTTATCGGAGATCTTGATATTCTCTACATGACCAGGATCCAGCGCGAAAGATTCCCCGATGAGGAGGATTATCTGCGACTCAAAGATACCTACATTCTCGACGAGGAAAAGATGAAGTTGGCAAAGCGCGATATGATAGTTCTTCACCCGCTGCCCCGTGTAAACGAAATTTCAACGGGTGTTGACAGCGATCCGCGCGCACTCTATTTCAAGCAGGCGTATAACGGCAAATTCATTCGCATGGCGCTTATTATGAAGCTGCTTGGCATAAAGATCTGAAAGGAGAGGTTTTTTCGGTATGAATATAGACAGCATTAATAACGGCTACGTTATAGACCATATCACTGCGGGAAAAGCTATGCAGATCTACAATATGCTCGGTTTCGCCTCCCTTGATTGCCCCGTTGCCATGATCATGAACGTCCACAGCTCGAAAATGGGCAAAAAGGATATTATCAAGATCGACGGAGAGGTTGAGATAAACCTTGAGGTCATCGGATATATCAGCCCCGATTCCACCGTAAACGTCATCAAAAACGGCGAAATAGTAGGGAAGAGCCATATTGCGCCCCCCGAAAAGCTGGTGGACATCATCACGTGCAAGAACCCTCGCTGTATCACCACCACCGAGCAGGATATCCACCACGTTTTCTTGCTTTCAAACGCAAAGAAAAGAGAATACCGTTGCCGTTACTGCGAGGCAATGGCAAGATAAAGAAAATATCCTGCGCCGGTTTTGCGGCGGCAGGATATTTTCTTTGTGGAATTTGTGCGAAAAGCCTACTTTTCCACACACGAATATTTGCATTTTGGCGATAAAATTCTTGTTGACATTTATATTATATTATGTTATAATAGTAAACAAGTAGGAAGATGCCACGCAACTGACGGAAAATGGCGAGAAAACGCTGTGGGAACGTGACATCGGATCAAGCCGACCGTCTGGGCGCCTCTTACTCTTTTTGGGTGAGTTGCGCCCTTTATTATTTTTTGGAGGTTCACAATGAAAAAGGTTGGAATCGTTATGGGAAGCGACAGCGATCTCCCGATCATCCGCAAGTGTACGGATATGCTCTCGTCACTTGAAATACCCTTTGAGGTACACGTTTATTCGGCTCACAGAACACCTGCTGAGGCGGGCGATTTTGCACGCAATGCAAAGTCCAACGGCTTTGGTGTAATGATAGCGGCTGCCGGCATGGCGGCACATCTGGCAGGCGCGGTTGCGGCTAATACCACTCTGCCTGTTATAGGAATCCCCTGCAAATCTACAAATCTTGACGGCATTGACGCCCTTCTGTCAACAGTACAGATGCCTACCGGTATCCCCGTAGCTACTGTTGCCATAGACGGTGGTGGCAATGCCGCTTTGCTTGCGGCGCAAATGCTTGCCATCGAGGATGAGGCTCTTGCAGCAAGGATCGCGGCAAAGAGAGCGTCGGACGCAAAGAAGGTACTTGAGAAAAACGCGGCTGTTGAAGCTGAATTTAATAAATAAAAAATCAACATACATGGAGGAACAAAAAATGAAACTCGTTTACACAGGCAAAACAAAGGACGTATTCGCACTTGACAATGGCAACTACCTGCTCAAATTCAAGGATGACTGCACAGGTAAGGACGGCGTGTTCGATCCCGGTGAAAATTCCGTAGGTCTTACTATCGACGGCGTCGGCGACGTAAATCTCCGTATGTCTATCTATTTCTTCGAAAAGGTCAATGCCGCAGGCATCAAGACTCACTACGTAAACGCAAACCTTGCAGATACAACAATGGAAGTCCTTCCCGCAAAGGTATTTGGCAAGGGACTTGAGGTTATCTGCCGCCATAAGGCTGTGGGCAGTTTCTACCGCCGTTACAGCGACTATATCGAGGAGGGTGCAGATCTTCCCGCATACGTTGAGATGACCTTCAAGAACGACGAAAAGGGCGATCCGCTGGTAACAAAGGACGGACTTGTTGACCTTGGCGTTATGACTGCGGAGCAGTACGACGACATGAAGGCAATGACCCAGCAGATCACAAAGATCGTAGCTGACGACCTCCTTGAAAAGGGCCTTGTTCTCTACGACATCAAATTCGAGTTCGGCTACGATGCAGACGGTAAGGTAATGCTTATCGACGAGATCGCTTCCGGTAACATGAGAGTTTATAAGGACGGTCAGTACATCGATCCCATGACACTCTCCGAGCTTTTCTTCGCTTAATTTTAGGAGCAAGTAAAGCATGGGCGGATTTTTCGGAGCGGCGCTCAAGCATGACGCAATGATGAACGTGTTCTTCGGAACCGACTATCATTCTCACCTGGGTACACGCCGCGCAGGTCTTGCGGCCTATAACACAGAGGTTGGTCTGCAAAGATCTATTCACAACATTCAAAACTCGCCTTTCAGAACAAAATTTGAGAATATTTTCGACGAGATGAGTGGCAATTCCGCTATCGGCTGTATCAGCGACAGCGATCCTCAGCCTTTGCTGATCCGCTCTCGCCTTGGTACATACGCTATTTGCTTTGTCGGTGCGGTCAACAATTCCGACAAACTTATGAAGGAATATTTTGACCACACCTACGGTCAATTTAACGCAATGACGGGCGGAAAGGTCAACTCTACCGAACTTGTTGCTGCGCTGATCGGTCTCAAGGACAGCTTTGCGGAGGGAATCGCCTTTGCGCAGTCGGTAATCGAAGGCTCGGCATCTATTCTCATTTTGAAAGAGGGCGGCAATATCATCGCCGCAAGGGACAGGCTTGGCAGAACGCCTATCATCATCGGCAAAAACGAGGACGGTTGCTGCGCGACCTTTGAATCCTTTGCGTATAAAAAGCTTGGTTTCGCGGACGAGCGCGAGCTGGGACCTGGTGAGATCGTGGAATTTTCCGCAGAGGGGCTCGAACAGCTCAAGGCCCCCGGCGAGGAAATGAAAATCTGCGCTTTTCTTTGGTCTTATTACGGCTATTCGACCTCCAATTACGAGGGCGTGAACGTAGAGACCATGCGCTACCGCAACGGCGAGATAATGGCTGAGAACGACAAGAAAAACGGAAGCGCGCAGGATATCGACTACGCTTGCGGAGTTCCCGATTCGGGCACTCCTCACGCTATCGGATATGCAAATAAAAGCGGCATTCCTTTTGCAAGACCCTTTATCAAGTATACGCCTACCTGGCCTCGCAGCTTTATGCCCGCAAACCAGAAGGACAGAGACAGGGTGGCTAAGATGAAGCAGATCCCCGTCCATGAGCTGATTCAGGACAAGAACCTGCTTTTCGTGGACGACTCTATCGTAAGAGGAACACAGCTCAGAGAAACCGTTGAATTTCTCTATGACAACGGTGCAAAGAACGTGCATATGCGTTCTGCCTGCCCGCCTATTATGTACGGTTGTAAGTATTTGAATTTCTCCTCGTCCAGAAGCGATATGGAGCTGATCGCAAGAGCGACCATCTACGAGCTTGAGGGCGAAGAGGGAGAAAAGTATATTGACGAGTACAGCGACGGAACAACGGAGCGTGGAAAGAAGCTCCGCGAGGCTATCTGCAAAAAACTGAACTTCGCATCACTTGAATTTCAGTCCCTTGAGGGTATAATCCGTGCGATAGGAATTGACAGGTGCAAGCTCTGCACTTACTGCTGGAACGGCAAGGAATAAGCCTTGCGGTGTGACTAAATCTAAGAAAGGTTTTATGACATGAATAATTCAAGATCTGAAAGCTACGCTGCCGCCGGTGTTGATATTACCGCCGGCTACAAGGCTGTTGAGCTGATGAAAAAGCATATTGCCCGCACAAAGAACGAGGGGTGCCTTGATGACGTAGGAGGATTCGGAGGTTGCTTCGGCCTCAATATGGCGGGTATCGAGGAGCCTGTTCTCGTTTCGGGAACGGATGGCTGCGGTACCAAGGTCAAGATGGCAATTTTGATGGACAAGCACGATACCATTGGCATCGACGCCGTTGCAATGTGCGTAAACGATATTATATGCTGCGGCGCAAAGCCTCTGTTCTTCCTTGACTATATCGCTTGCGGCAAGAATATCCCCGAAAAGATCGCTGCTATCGTCGGCGGTGTTGCGGAGGGCTGTGTCCAGTCGGGCGCGGCGCTCATCGGCGGCGAGACTGCAGAACACCCCAAAATGATGCCCGAAGAGGAATACGACCTTGCAGGCTTCGCTGTGGGTATTGTTGACAAGAAGAAGATTCTTGACAACACAAGAATGGCAGAGGGCGACGTTGTTATCGCACTTGCTTCAAGCGGTGTTCACTCAAACGGATTTTCACTTTGCCGTAAGGTATTTGACATCGACAATAACCCCGCAAGTCTCTACGCCCCCTGCGCAGACCTTGGCGGAAAGTCTATCGCAGAGACACTTCTGACACCTACAAAGATCTACGTAAAGAGCGTTCTTGCGCTTCTTGAGCAGGTGGACGTTAAGGGTATCTCCCATATTACGGGCGGCGGATTCTACGAAAATATTCCAAGATCTATCCCCAAGGGACTTTCCGCAAAGATCACAAAGAGCGCGGTCAAGGTGCTTCCCATTTTTGATCTTATAGCAAAGACGGGCAATATTCCCGAAAGAGATATGTTCAACACCTATAATATGGGTGTCGGCATGAGCATCGTCGTTCCTGCCGATCAGGTTGAAAAGGCTCTCAAGATCCTTACCGATTGTGGCGAAGAGGCTTACGTTATCGGTGAGATCATAAAGGGCGACGAAGGCGTGGTATTTTGCTGATGAAAACTAAAATTGCGGTTTTGGTTTCGGGCGGCGGAACGAACCTTCAGGCACTTATCGACGCACAGCAGAGCGGAATCATCAAGAGTGGCGAAATAAAGCTGGTGATTTCCTCAAAGGAGGGCGTCTACGCTCTTACCCGTGCGGAAAATGCGGGAATTGACCGCTTGGTCATCGAAAGAAAGGGAAATCCCGATTTTGAAAAGCAGCTTATAGCCGCACTTGAAGAAAACGGTATTGAGCTGATCATTCTGGCAGGCTTTATGTGCATTCTCAGCGAGAAATTCACATCCCGCTTTGCAAACAGAATAATCAACGTTCACCCGTCGCTCATTCCGTCCTTTTGCGGCGCGGGATTTTACGGACTCCGCGTTCATGAGGCGGCACTTGAGTACGGCGTGAAGGTCACGGGTGCAACCGTGCACTTTGTGAACGAAATACCCGACGGCGGAAAGATCATTTTCCAGAAAGCCGTTGAAATTCGGGAGGGAGACACTCCCGAGATCCTCCAAAAACGAGTCATGGAGGAGGCCGAGTGGAAGATTCTTCCCGCGGCGGCAGAAAAGGTCTCGTACGACATAATGAAATCGAAAGGTAACTGATAGAAATGGCACTTTACGATATTAAGAAGCTCCTGAGCGAAAATACGTACCCCGGTCGCGGTATTATCGTTGGAAAATCCGCTGACGGCAAGAGCGCGATGATCGCTTACTTCATCATGGGAAGAAGCGTAAACAGCCGCAACCGCATTTTTGAGCGTTTTGATGGCGGTATGCGCACAAAGGCATTCGACGAATCCAAGCTTTCCGACCCCCACCTCATCATTTATAATCCTTATCTTGCGGCAAAGGGCGGTAAGGTCGACATCATCACAAACGGCGACCAGACCAATACGATCTATGATTTCGTTGAAGGTACCAGCGGGGTTGAGCACGGTTTTGAGGACGCGCTTGCTACCCGTGAATACGAGGACGATATGCCCAACTATACCCCAAGAATTTCGGGTATGCTCAATTACGACGGCGAGTACACGTATAAGCTCTCTATTCTGAAAAGCTCAAACGGACGTCCCGTTTGCAACCGCTACTTCTATAACTACCGCGCAGAGGACGGTATCGGACATTTCATTCACACCTACAAGTGCGACGGAAATCCTATTCCTTCCTTCTACGGCGAGCCTGAGGAAGTGGAGATGCCCAATACAGCAAAAGAGCTTGCTGATATCGTATGGACAAATCTGAACGAAGATAATAAGGTTTCTCTCTTTGTACGCGCTGTATCTCTTGAAAGCGGCGAGGCAGAGGAGATCATCATCAATAAGAATAAATAAGAGGTGGCGAAAATGAAAGAATTTGAACTTAAATACGGCTGTAACCCCAACCAGAAGCCCTCGAAGATCTATATGGCAAACGGTCAGGATCTTCCCATTGAGATCCTCAACGGCAAGCCCGGATATATCAATTTCCTTGATGCTTTCAATTCCTGGCAGCTTGTAAAGGAGATCAAGGCAGAGCTTGGACTTCCTTGCGTCGCTTCCTTCAAGCACGTAAGCCCCACCTCCGCGGCAGTTGGAATCCCTCTGTCCGAGAAGCTGAAGAAGGCTTGCTTTGTTGACGATATTGAAGGACTTGACGAGTCTCCTCTGGCTTGTGCATACGCAAGAGCAAGAGGTACCGACAGAATGTGCTCCTTTGGCGACTGGGTAGCTCTTTCCGACGTTTGCGATAAGACCACGGCTCTCATGCTCAAGCGTGAGGTCTCCGACGGCGTTATCGCTCCCGGATATACAGACGAGGCTCTTGAGATCCTCAAGTCCAAGAGAAAAGGCACGTACAACGTGGTCAAGATCGATGAGAACTATATCCCCGAGGTAAAGGAGACCAAGCAGGTATTCGGCATTACATTTGAGCAGGGAAGAAATAACTTCAAGATCGACCGCGAGCTTCTTTCCAATGTCGTAACAAAGAACAAGAACCTCCCCGAGGAGGCAGTTCGTGACCTTATCATCGCACTTATTACTCTTAAATATACCCAGTCCAACTCCGTTTGCTTTGCATACGACGGACAGGCTATCGGTGTAGGCGCGGGTCAGCAGTCAAGAATCCATTGCACACGTCTTGCAGGCGGTAAGGCAGATACATGGTTCCTCCGCCAGCACGATAAGGTGCTCAACCTTCCTTTCCTTGACACTCTCGGCCGTCCCGACAGAGATAACGTTATCGACGGATATATCAACAAGAACGAAGAGGACGTTTGCGCTGACGGCAACTGGCAGAAATATTTTAAGACTCAGCCCGCTCCTTTCACTCTGGAAGAACAGAAGGAATACCTTGCAACCATCAAGGGAGTTTCGGTTGGTTCCGATGCCTTCTTCCCCTTCAGCGATAACATCGAGCGCGCTTACAGAAGCGGCGTTTCCTATATCGCAGAGCCGGGCGGATCTATCCGTGACGATCTTGTGATCGAGTGCTGTGATAAGTACGACATCGCTATGGCATTCACGGGAATGAGACTGTTCCATCACTAATTTTGAAAGGAAAGTACCAAATGAACTTTTTTGAAGAGCTTAATCAGTTTGACACAGAGGTAGCCAATGCTTGCGAGCTTGAGCTTGAAAGACAGAGACACAATATCGAGCTTATTGCATCCGAAAATATAGTATCAAAAGCAGTTCTCCTTGCGGCAGGCGGCGTCCTTACCAATAAATATGCTGAGGGATATCCCTCAAAGCGCTACTACGGCGGCTGTCAGTGCGTTGATATCGTTGAGGAGATCGCACGCGAAAGAGCAAAGAAGCTGTTCGGTGCGGAGCACGCAAACGTTCAGCCTCACTGCGGAGCTTCTGCAAACCTTGCAGTCTTTTTCGCACTCCTTAACCCCGGTGACACAGTAATGGGAATGAACCTCCAGCAGGGCGGTCACCTTTCCCACGGTTCACCCGTAAATATTTCGGGTAAGTACTTTAATATCGTTCCTTACGGTGTTGCAGACGATACCGAGATGATCGACTACGATGAGATGAGAAGGATCGCGCTTGAGTGCAAGCCCAAGCTCATGGTAGTTGGTGCAAGTGCATATTCGAGAATTATCGACTTCCCCCGTTGCCGTGAGATCGCAGACGAGGTGGGCGCATACTTGATGGTAGATATGGCTCATATCGCAGGTCTTGTTGCGGCAGGTGTTCACCCGTCTCCCGTTCCCTATGCTGACGTCGTAACAACCACTACTCATAAGACACTCAGAGGTCCCCGCGGAGGTATGATCCTTTGCCGCGAGGAGCTTGCAAAGCAGATCGACAAGGCAATATTCCCCGGCACGCAGGGCGGCCCTCTCATGCATATCATCGCCGCAAAGGCAGTAGCTCTCGGCGAGGCTATGACAGACGAGTTCAAGGTTTATCAGCAGAATATCGTAAAGAACGCAGCAGTTCTTTGCGAGGAGCTGAAGAATAAGGGAATCAAGATCGTTTCGGGCGGTACGGATAACCACCTGATGCTTCTCAACCTGGTTGACACAGGCATCACGGGCAAGGAGCTTGAACATCGTCTGGACGAGGTGCATATCACAGCCAACAAGAACACTATTCCCAACGATCCCCAGAGTCCCTTCGTTACAAGCGGTCTGAGAATCGGTACTCCCGCAGTTACGACACGCGGATTTGGTACAGAGGAAATGAAGCTTATTGCAGGTTGGATCAATGACGTTATTACAGACTTCGAGGGTACAAAGGAAAGAGTTTCCGCCGAGGTTCAGGCACTTTGCGCTAAGTTCCCCATTTACGGCTGATAAGATTTCGAAAGGAATATAAAAAATGAAAATTATGGTTGTTGGCGGCGGTGGCCGTGAGCATACAATAATCAAAAAACTCAAAGAAAATAAAAAGATCACTGAGATCTATGCGCTCCCCGGCAACGGCGGTATCGCGGCGGATGCCACGTGCGTTAACATCGGGGCAAAGGACATTGACGGCATCGTTGAGTTTGCGAAAGCGAACGCTATCGATTTTGCCGTCGTTGCCCCCGACGATCCGCTGGTTCTGGGCGCAGTCGACAGACTGAACGAGATCGGCGTGCCTTGCTTTGGCCCCGACTCCAAGGCGGCTATCATCGAGGGAAGTAAGGTCTTTTCAAAGAACTTGATGAAGAAATACAACATTCCCACAGCCGCGTACGAGGTGTTTGACGATGCTCAAAAGGCTCTTGAATATCTTGAGAGAAGTCCTTATCCCACAGTTATCAAAGCTGACGGACTTGCACTTGGAAAGGGAGTTACCATTGCCGAGGATAAGAAAACGGCGCAGGACGCTATCCATTCCATTATGGAGGATAAGATCTTCGGTGCGAGCGGAAATTCCATCGTTATCGAGGAATTTTTGACGGGTCCCGAGGTTTCGGTGCTTTGCTTTACCGACGGTGAGACTATCGCGCCCATGGTATCTTCCATGGACCACAAGAGGATATACGACGGCGACAGAGGACCCAACACAGGCGGTATGGGAACGATAGCTCCCAATCCCTACTATACTCCCGACGTGGCAGACCGTTGTATGAAGGAGATCTTTGTCCCCACGGTCGAAGCTATGAAGGCAGAGGGAAGAACCTTCCGCGGTTGCCTCTATTTCGGTCTCATGCTGACCCCAAATGGCCCTAAGGTCATCGAATATAACTGTCGTTTCGGAGATCCCGAAACTCAGGTTGTATTGCCGCTTCTGGAAAGCGACTTGCTTGAGATCATGATGGCAACGGCAAACGGTACGCTCAAAGATGTTGAGGTTAAATTTGCCGATAAATCCGCCGCTTGCGTGGTAATGGCTTCCGAAGGATATCCTCTCAAGTATCAAACGGGCTTTGAGATGAAATTCCCCGAAAAGCTGGCCGAAAACGAATATATTTTCGTTGCCGGCGCAAAGCTTGACGGTGACAAACTGCTCACCGCAGGCGGACGAGTTCTTGGTGCTGTTGCGGTAGAGGATACTCTCACAGACGCGCTGACCTCCGCTTATAAGCTGGTTGAAAAGATCAGCTTCGAGAACGCAGTTTACCGCCGCGACATCGGTGCAAGAGCACTTTTGGCGAAAAATGACTAAAACCTTCAATTGGAGTTAAAAATGGTATACAGAATATTTGTTGAAAAGAAAAAAGAGCTGGCGCACGAGGCAAAATCGCTTTTGGGTGAGGCTCAGAACTTCCTCGGGATAAAAAATCTTGAGGACGTTCGCGTAATCAACCGCTATGACGTGGAAAATATCACAAAAGAGCTTTTTGATATTGCCGCGGCACAGGTGTTTTCCGAGCCTCAGCTTGATATTGTGACCGAGGATGTTGACACAACAGGATATTCCTATTTTGTAACCGAATATCTTCCCGGTCAGTTCGATCAGAGAGCGGACAGCGCGGCACAGTGTATTCAGCTTATCTCCTGCGGTGATAAGCCTACGGTCAAGACCGCAAAGGTGTTCCTTCTGTCGGGCAAGCTGACAGACGAGGACATTGAAAAGCTCAAGCACTACGTTATCAACCCCGTTGAGAGCCGCGAGGCAAAGATGGATAAGCCCGAGACACTCACCGACGAGTGCTTTATCCCCACAGAGGTGGAAACGGTTACGGGATTTTGCTCAATGGACGACGAGGCTCTGAAAAACAAGGTAAAAGAGCTTGGTCTTGCAATGGACGATGACGATCTCCGCTTCTGCCGTGATTATTTCAGGACAGAGCAGAGAGATCCCACCATTACCGAGATCAGAATGATCGATACATATTGGTCCGACCACTGCCGTCACACTACATTCTTAACGACTATCGACAGCGTGAAGTTTGAGGACGAGCTTCTTCAGGCATCCTACGAAAGATATATCGAGGCAAGAAAGAGCATCGGCAGAACGAAGCCCGTAAACCTCATGGACGTTGCAACTATCGCAACAAGAGTTCTCAAGGCAAACGGCAAGCTGCCCAAGCTTGACGAGTCCGAGGAAATCAACGCTTGTACCGTAAAGATCGACGTTGAAACAGAAGAGGGAACAGAGAAGTGGCTCCTGCTCTTCAAGAACGAGACCCATAACCACCCCACCGAGATCGAGCCTTTCGGCGGTGCGGCTACCTGCATCGGCGGTGCTATCCGTGACCCCCTGTCGGGACGCTCTTACGTTTACGCCGCAATGCGTGTAACGGGCGGTGCAAATCCCCTTCGTCCCGTTGAGGAGACCCTTGCGGGTAAGCTTCCTCAGAAGAAGATCGTTACAACCGCCGCAAACGGCTATTCCTCTTACGGTAACCAGATCGGTCTTGCAACGGGTATTGTTGACGAGATTTATCATGACGGCTATGCGGCAAAGCGCATGGAGATCGGTGCGGTTATAGCGGCGGCTCCCGCTGAGAACGTTCGCCGTGAGGTTCCCGCACCCGGAGACGTTGTAATTCTTCTGGGCGGAAGAACGGGACGCGACGGCTGCGGCGGAGCAACAGGCTCCTCCAAGTCTCATAACCTTTCTTCTCTTGAGAGCTGCGGCTCCGAGGTTCAGAAAGGTAATGCCCCCGAGGAAAGAAAGCTTCAGAGACTGTTCAGAAATCCCGAGGCATCAAAGCTTATCAAGCGTTGTAATGACTTCGGTGCGGGCGGTGTTTCGGTAGCTATCGGCGAGCTTGCGGACGGTCTTGAGATCGACCTTAACGCAGTTCCCAAGAAGTACCAGGGACTTGACGGTACGGAAATCGCGATCAGTGAATCCCAGGAAAGAATGGCGGTCGTTGTTGAGGCAAAGGATGCGGATAAATTCCGCGAGCTTGCCGAGAAGGAAAACCTTGAATCTACCGTTGTTGCGACCGTTACTGCCGAGCCTCGCCTGACAATGCACTGGAACGGAAAGACTATCGTTGACATTTCAAGAGAGTTCCTGAACTCAAACGGTGCAGAAAAGCACATTGATATAGCTCCCGCCGCACCCGTAGCGGCTGAAAAGGAACTTCCCAAGTGCTTCACTTGCGGAATGAAGGCTACGGCAGACGACCTTAACCTCTGCTCCAGAAAGGGTCTTTCCGAGAAGTTCGATTCTACAATCGGCGCAGGCACGGTTCTTATGCCTTTCGGCGGAAAGCACCAGATGACACCTATCCAGGCGATGGTAAACAAGATTTCCGTCGAAAAGAAGCACACAAACGACTGCTCTCTCATGGCTTGGGGCTATAATCCCTTTATCGCCGAAAAGAGCCCCTACCACAGCGCGTACCTGGCGGTTATCGAGTCGGTTTCAAAGCTCATTGCTTCCGGCGCGAAGTTCGAGGACGTGTATCTGACCTTCCAGGAATACTTTGAAAAGCCTCTCCGCGACGGCAAGCGTTGGGGTAAGCCCCTGGCGGCACTTCTCGGTGCATTTGACGCGCAGATGAACCTTGGCATCGCCTCTATCGGCGGCAAGGACTCCATGAGCGGAAGCTTTGAGAATATCGACGTTCCTCCCACGCTTGTTTCCTTCGCCGTAACAACGGCAAAGACAGGCGATATCATCTCCCCCGAGTTCAAAAATGAGGGCAATAAGGTTTATATCCTTGTTCCCGACTATGATAAAAACGGTCTCCCCGAGACGGCGTCTCTCCTTGCTATCTATGACAAGGTTTACAGCCTTGCACAGAGCGGAAAGATCGTTTCGGCTTATACTCCCACTCTTGGCGGCGTAGCTGAAGCAGTTCTTAAAATGTCTCTCGGTAACGGTCTCGGATTTGCATTTGCAGATGTGACTCTTGCAGACATCTTCTCCTATAACTACGGCGCATTTATCGTCGAGGCAACAGAGGAAATTGACGGTAAGCTCCTGGGTGTTGTCACAGAGGCTCCTGAGTTTACTCTCGGTGCAGAAAGGCTCACACTTGACGAGCTTCAGGGCATTTACGAGAACAAGCTTGAGAGCGTTTACCCCTGCAACATTGGGCAGAAGAGCTCTAAGATCGAGATCGCAAAGCCCGGCATTGCCACAGCGAAGGCTCCCGCAATCAAGGTCGCTCAGCCAACCGTTGTCATTCCCGTATTCCCCGGCACAAACTGCGAATACGACAGCGCAAAGGCATTTGCGGATGCAGGTGCAAAGCCCGAGATAATCGTTATAAATAACCTGAGCGCTGAAAGCATTTCTCGCTCGGTTGATACATTTGCACAGGCTGTAAAGAATGCTCAGATGGTATTTATTCCCGGCGGATTCTCCGGCGGTGACGAGCCTGACGGATCGGGTAAGTTTATCACGGCTTTCCTGCGTAACGCCGCTATCAAGAGCGAGATAACAGATCTGCTTGACGTAAGAGGCGGTCTTATGGCAGGTATCTGCAACGGCTTCCAGGCTATGATCAAGCTTGGTCTTGTTCCTTTTGGTAAGATCATCGACACCGATGAAAATTGTCCCACTCTGACCTTCAACACTATCGGTCGCCATCAGTCCAAGATCGTTCGTACGAGAATCGCGTCGAATATGTCTCCTTGGCTGAAGAACGTAAAGGTTGGAGACGTTTACAACGTACCGATCTCCCACGGTGAAGGCCGTTTCCTTGCCAATGATGATGTTGTATCCGCACTTAACGCTGCGGGACAGATCGCAACGCAGTACGTTGATCTTGCAGGCGATCCTACGAGTGATATTCGCTATAATCCCAACAATTCCGTGTTCGCCATCGAGGGTATAACTTCTCCCGACGGACGAGTTATCGGTAAGATGGGCCACTCCGAGAGAATCGGCGCGGGACTTTACAAGAATGTCCCCGGTGAATACGATATGCAGATGTTCCGTTCTGCAGTTGAATTCTTCAAAGCGTAAAGAAAGGATGGTATAAATAAATGGCTTACTATTTTAACGAACCCTCACGCACCTTCAGTGAGTACCTGCTCATTCCCGGATACACCTCCGAGGAATGTGTTCCCTCAAATGTTTCGCTGAGAACGCCTCTCGTTCGCTTCAAGCGCGGCGAGGAGCCTGCAATCAGCCTCAATATCCCCATGACCTCTGCTATCATGCAGTCGGTTTCCGATGACAAACTGGCTATTGCTCTTGCAAAAGAGGGAGGAATTTCCTTCATCTTCGGCTCTCAGAGCATCGAAGCAGAAGCAGAGATGGTAGCGCGGGTTAAAGCATATAAGTCGGGCTTTGTTGTAAGTGCGTCAAACGTGACCCCCGACCACACCCTTGCGGATATTCTTGCTCTCAAGGCAGAAAATGGATTTTCAACCGTTGCGGTAACAGACGATTGCACCGCAACAGGTAAGCTTCTGGGTCTTGTAACCAGCCGCGATTATCGTGTCAGCCGTATGTCGGGTGACGAAAAGGTGGGCACCTTTATGACCCCTATCGAGAAGCTGATCACAGCACCGCTGGGTACGTCTCTCAAGGCCGCAAACGATATTATTTGGGAGCATAAGCTCAATGCGCTTCCCATCGTTGACGATAAGGGACACCTGGTTTATTTCGTGTTCCGTAAGGACTACGAGAGCCACAAGGAACATACACTTGAGATCCTCGACTCTCAGAAGAGATATATGGTAGGCGCA
>JAZODH010000087.1:0-10690 GCA_045596925.1 Eubacteriales bacterium | reverse complement strand
CATATCGGTCTTCAGCGTACCGTTCATGACCTTAAAGAAGGACATCTTACCAACAAACGGGTCAACGACGGTCTTGAATACGAAGATAGAGGTCTTACCCTCGGGATCTATCTCAACAGGCTCGCCTGCAATATCCTTTTCCGTGTGCTTAGCGGTATGGCGAGGGAAGGATGCGTTGATGGCATCAAGCAGGCTTCTTACACCCCACATCTTGGGAGACGCGCCGCAGTAAACGGGAACGATGGTACCGTTGATAATACCTGTATGAAGCGCTTCAACCGCCTCGTCGTGAGTGATCTCCTCACCGCCGAAGTACTTTTCAAGCAGAGTTTCATCCGTCTGAGCGATAGCTTCGTTGAAAGCTTCCTTATATTCCTCGGTCAGCTGAACGTACTCGTCCTTCATGGGGATCTCGACTTTACGTCCCAGTGCGTCGTATGTAAACGCCTTCATGTCCATCAGGTCGACCATTGCCATGTCGTCCGCAAACTTAACGGGGATAAATACGGGGCAAAGCGCATGACCGAATTCCTCGTGAAGCTCGCCGAAAAGCTTGCCGAAATCCGCATCGGGATCGTCGCACTTTGTTACAAAGAAAGCCTTGGGGATACCTGCACTCGTTGCATATTCCCATGCAAGCTCAGTACCCACCTCGATTCCGCTCTTTGCGTCAACAACGATAATTCCGCTGTCCGCCACGCGGATAGCTTCCATTTCCTCGCCTACGAAGCCCAGATAACCGGGGGCATCTATAATGTTTACCTTAACACCGTCCCACATAACGTTGGCAACGGCTGCATTTATTGAATAACCGCGCGCGATCTCTTCGTCGTCATAGTCGCAAACAGTATTTCCGTCAGGGGTCTTACCCATTCTGTCGGACGCGCCGCAGGCATAGATCATTGCCTCTGCCAACGACGTCTTACCGGAACTTCCGTGTCCCAGCAACGCGATATTTCTGATCTTCTTGGTTTCGATAGTAGCCATTTTGTGTCACCATAGTGTAATTCGGGGATAAACGAAAAACAATTCCTTCCTGTTAGTATTAACTCTCGGCTTTTTGCCGATTACTTTTTTATTATACATTGTTTTTTGCATTTTTTCAAGTAGTTTTTTTGTATTTAAGTGCCACCGAACATAAAAATTTTAATCTCATTTTTGTGCAATTTCGACAAAGGTTTTGTGCTCCCGACAATATGGCGAGTAAAAAATTAAAATTAAGAAAAAATCGAGGAAAAGAAATCCGGCGCGGGATAATGACTGTTTTTTACAATAAGTTGCCTGTATTTTATCTTGTTCCGACCTTACAAACTCATTATAATTGAAATGAAGACTACTGTCAAAAAGAAACGGCACGGTGATGAAATGATAATAAAAAATGCACGGCTGATCCTACCCGACAGGGTGTTTGAGGGATCGGTCAAGATTAACGGAGATCTGATAGACCAAATTATTCAGGGCGATGCGAACCTTGGAACAGAGGAGATCCTTGATGCGAAGGGAATGTACCTTTGTCCCGGGTTTGTTGACATTCACACACACGGCGGCGGAGGCGTTGACTTCATGGACGAGGGGTCCTACGAGGGCGCGCTGAATTTTCATGCGCAAAACGGTACCACCTCGATAATCCCCACCGCTATCACCGCACCCCCTGTTCTTTTGCGGGAATTTGCACGCAGAGTCAAGGCGGAAATGGGAAAGCAAGCGTCGGGGGATTTTACGGGTGCACGGATTCTCGGTGCCCACATGGAGGGGCCTTATCTTTCCGTCAAGAATAAAGGCGCGCACCCGCAAAAATGTCTTTTAGTGCCTGCGCGTGACAGTTACGATTTTATACTTGAAAACGCGGACGTTATAAAGACTGTCACCATTGCTCCCGAGCTTGAGGGTGCGGCGGAAATGGTAAAGGCCCTGCGGGCGGCGGGAATAACCGTCTGTGGAGGGCACGATGACGGAAAGAAATCAACGCTTCTCCCTGCCCTATCCGCAGGTATCACCCATCTGACTCACCTCTGGTGCGCCATGTCAAAGGCCGAGATGTACGACGGTGTGAGAGAGCCGGGACTTCTTGAAATCGGTCTTTCAGACCCCGATCTCACCGCCGAGATAATCGCCGACGGCTACCATATGCCCCCCGAGCTTGTGAAGATAGTTTACAAGAGCAAGGGCGCGGACGGAATGTGCATAGTTTCCGACTGTCTGCGTGCGGGCGGTATGCCTCCCGACGGAAGGCTCTGGACCTTGGGACGTGAATGTGACAAGCTGACCGAGTTTATCGTTGGTGACGGTGTCGCAAAGCTCCCCGACAAGACCCATCTGGCAGGAAGCATTCAGCCTCTTTCGCAGATGGTCAGAAATCTGGTATTCGATTGCGGAATCCCCATGCAGGATGCTGTGAAGATGGCAACTCTTACACCCGCAAGGATCGTGGGCGAGGATAGGAGCATAGGCTCAATCGAAGCAGGAAAGCGAGCCGACCTCTGTCTGCTCGACGAAAATTTGAACGTAAATGCCGTCTTTATCGGCGGCAGAAAGATCGTATAAAATGAGAAAGGAAAATACAATGGACATTTACAGAATTTCACCCGAAGAGGTTCGGGCAAACGCAAAAATTCCGCTCCGCACGGTTGAATCCGAAGCGGCCTGCTACGAGGAAATGGCTGAGATCATGGCAAGCATTATTGAAAAAGCCAACGGCGGTCAGGTGGTTATGATCGTTCCCGTAGGCCCTATCGGACACTACCCAATCTTTGCCGAGAAGGTTAATTCCCGCAGGATTTCGCTGAAGAACTGCACGTTCATCAACATGGACGAGTACCTGGACGATACCGACACACCCATTCCCCACGACAACCCGCTGAGCTTCCACGGAATCATGGACAAGGTACTCTATTCGAAGATCGACCCCGAGCTTGTAATGCCAAAGTCCCAGCGACTTTTCCCCGAGCCTGGTCACGAGGCGGAGCTTGACGCACTTATCGACAGCTTCGAAAAGATCGACTGCTGTCTGACAGGTGTCGGCATCAACGGTCACCTTGCCTTCAACGAGCCGCCCGAAGCGGACGAGGCAATTTCCGACGAGGAATATTTCAATCTCGGCACACGTTGTCTGGACATCTCCCATGAGACCATCGTAAACAACGGCGCAAACAAAATAAGAGGCGCTCTTGACATCTTCCCCCGCCGTTGCGTGACCCTGGGCATGAGACAGCTTATGCGCGCAGAGGTATTCAAGGTCTATCTTTACTGCAACTGGCAGTGGGGTATCATGAGAAAGGGCGCGTTGGCAGATCCCACAAGATTTGCGCCCGTTACGCGTCTCCAGAGCCATCCCAATGCCGAGATGGTGGTCACTGAGGAAATGCTCAATTTTGAATTGGAGTAATAAGCTCACTCCGGGAAAATCACGGGAGGAGCAAGCCCCTCCCCTACCAAATTGCAACAAAAACGCACCGCAGACGATGTCTGCGGTGCGTTTTTTGTTCGGAGACGAATTTATCAGTACATTCCGCCCATACCGCCGCCCATGGGCGCTGCGGGAGCTGCGGGTGTCTCTTCCTTCTGATCTGCAACAACTGCCTCGGTCGTAAGAACAACGCTTGCGATAGATGCCGCGTTCTGAAGTGCGCTTCTTGTTACCTTTGTGGGGTCAACGATACCCTTTTCCATCATATCAACGTATTCCTCGTTGTATGCGTCAAAGCCGTAGCCCGACTTGCCGGAGTTCAGAATCTCGTTTACAACTACCGCACCGTCAAGACCTGCGTTTGCCGCGATCTGACGAACGGGCTCCTCAAGAGCCTTAACAACGATCTTAACGCCCGTCTTCTCGTCACCCTCAACGGTGTCAACGAGAGCCTTAACGTCAGCAATAACGTTGAGGTAAGCAGTACCGCCACCAGGAAGAATACCCTCCTCAACAGCAGCACGCGTAGCATTGAGAGCGTCCTCGATGCGGAGCTTCTTCTCCTTCATCTCGGCCTCTGTTGCCGCACCGACCTTGATAACAGCTACGCCGCCCGAAAGCTTTGCAAGTCTTTCCTGGAGCTTTTCGCGGTCGAAATCGGATGTCGTTGTCTCGATTGCTGCCTTGATCTGAGAAATTCTCGCCTTGATCTCTGCGGGATCGCCTGCACCGTCAACGATGATAGTGTTTTCCTTTGTAACCTTAACCTGGCGTGCGCGGCCCAGCTGAACCAGCTGAGTGTCCTTGAGCTCAAGACCGAGCTCGGAGGAAATAACCTCGCCGCCTGTAAGAGTTGCGATATCGCGGAGCATTTCCTTTCTTCTGTCGCCAAAGCCGGGAGCCTTTACTGCGATGCAAACAAATACGCCGCGAAGCTTGTTGAGCACGAGGTTTGTAAGTGCATCACCCTCAACGTCCTCTGCAATGATAAGGAGCTTCTTGCCTGCCTGGAGGACCTGCTCAAGAACGGGAAGAATGTCCTGAATGTTGGAGATCTTCTTATCTGTGATGAGAAGGAGAGCATCGTCGATAACCGCTTCCATCTTATCTGTGTCTGTTACCATGTAGGGAGAAAGGTAGCCGCGATCGAACTGCATACCCTCAACGACCTCGGAGTACGTGTCGGCGGACTTGGACTCCTCGACAGTAATTACACCGTCGGAGGAAACCTTTTCCATAGCGTCGGCGATCAGGTTACCGATAACCTCGTCGCCGGCAGAAATTGTGCCTACTCTTGCGATATCCTGTGTGCCGCTGACCTTGCTGGAATTTGCAACAAGCTTCTCAACAGCGCAGTCAACAGCCTTCTTCATACCTTTACGCAGGATCATGGGATTTGCGCCCGCGGTCACGTTCTTCATACCCTCACGAATGAACGCCTGAGCCAGCAGTGTTGCGGTGGTCGTACCGTCTCCTGCCGCATCGTTTGTCTTTGTGGCAACTTCCTTTACCAGCTGTGCGCCCATGTTTTCGGCCGCGTCCTCAAGCTCGATCTCCTTGGCGATGGTTACACCGTCGTTTGTGATCAGAGGAGAGCCGTACTTCTTATCGAGAACTACGTTTCTGCCCTTGGGGCCAAGTGTGATCTTAACCGTGTCAGCAAGCTTATCAACACCGCGAAGCAGCGCGTTTCTTGCCTCAATTCCGTAAATAATATCCTTTGCCATGTCAGTTTGTCTCCTTTACTCTACGATTGCGAGAATGTCGCTCTGTCTTACGATATTGTATTCGTTACCGTCGCACTTTACCTCTGTACCCGCGTACTTGCTTACGATAACCTTGTCGCCGACCTTAACGGTCATTGTGACCTCGTTTCCGTCAACCATTCCGCCGGGGCCTACCGCTACGATCTCTGCGATCTGGGGCTTCTCCTGGGACGCGGTGGTAAGAATGAATCCGCTCTTCGTCGTCTCCTCTGCTTCAACCGACTTGATAACAACGCGGTCGAAAAGTGGCTTGATTGTCATAATGTAAAACCTCCTAAAAACGAAAATCGACTTGATTTCCGATATTTCTTGTTTTTTAGCACTCGAACAAGTCGACTGCCAACTTCCAAAACATATTCTACACCAAAATAAGGAAAAATCAAGTGTTTTTTTCATAATTAACATATAATTCACATTTTGTTTTCTAACAGACCGAAATCTCGTCTGCTAAAGGCGGGATTTGTCATAAATACAAGGTTTTTCAAGTATAATTCAGTAAAATTCGCCTTGCTCGGAGGGACGAAAATGCTCGAATTTCTCTGCAAATACGTGGTTGGGGCAGCTCTGCCTGTTCTTTTGGTATCTGTCGGGGTGTTTTTCCTGTTTTATTTGAGGTTTTGCATATTCAGACGGCGAAAAACAAAGCAAAAAAACGGTACCAAAGGTGTCAGTCCTCTGTCGGCACTGTCGGTTGCGCTGGCGGGAACGCTTGGAGTGGGAAACATCACGGGAGTGGCGGGCGCGCTTCTCCTTGGCGGGCTTGGGTCTGTATTTTGGATGTGGGTCTGCGCCCTGGCGGCCATGGTGCTGAAATTTGCGGAAATACTGCTGGGCATCCGCCACCGCCGACGGGACGGCGAGGGCTTTTTTGGCGGAGCGCAGTATTACATGGAGGATTATTTTAAGGAGCGCGGACGACCGCGACTTGCGGCGACGGTGCCTGCCATCTTTTCTCTGCTCTGCGCCCTCACGGCGCTGTCAATGGGAAGTATGCTTCAGACCAATGCGGCGGGCAACGCCTTTCACGAGATCTCGGGATTACCTGCCATAGCGGTGGGAGCGATTATTGCCGTCTTGGCGGGTGCGGTCATTCTTCGGGGAAAGCGCGACATCTCACCCTTGACACGGGTGATAATTCCCGCCATGACTATTCTCTATACGGTCATGTGTCTGGCAGTCATCTGGCTTGGACGGGGACAGCTTGGGAGCGTTTTTTCCGAGATATTTCGAGGCGCGTTTTCACTGAGAAGCGGCAGTGCGGGCGTGGCAGGCTTCACCTTTGCGAGTGCGGTTCGGTACGGTGCGCTTCGGGGGCTTATCTCAAACGAGGCAGGGTGCGGAACTGCACCCATGGCGCACGCAACGGCAGACGCAGAAAGTCCATTTGATCAAGGATTGCTTGGTGCCGCCGAGGTTTTTATTGATACGGTTCTGCTCTGCACTCTCACCGCCCTGTCGGTCGGGATAGTTTTCCCCGCCGATGCGCTTGCACGCTTTGACGGCAGCGAGGCGGCTCTTATAAATTCTGCGTTCTGCGCCGTTCTCGGTCGTGGCGCGGGGGTAGCTCTCTCGGTGGCGCTTTTCTTCTTCGCCTTTGCCACGGTCATCTGCTGGGGCTTTTACGGCGGGGAAAGCTTGAATTATATCACGAAAAGCAGGACTGTTCACAGGTGGTTTAAGGCACTTTATATTATTTGCACGTTTGTGGGCGGTTTCAACGTTGGCACGCTTGTCTGGCAGATCTCCGATCTGGCGCTTGGTACGATGGCGATAATAAATCTGACCGTGCTTTTCCTTATGAGGAGGGAAATAAAAGCGGAGGGCAAAAGTGAAAGCGGACGACCGATGGTCGCCCCTACAAAGCGAGAGTGATCGATTACCACATACCCGTAGGGGTCGAGGGCCTCGGCGACCCGCAAAATAATGGATAAAGAAAAACGCATGGGGTAAAGAAATGCGTTCATTTTGATTTTGATATCTGTGACAATAACATTTGCTTCCAAACGGGTCGCCGAGGACGTCGACCCCTACGAATAAACCGTCAAAATCCCCTATAACACCAAAATTCTCCCGAAATCGAAGGCAGAGAGGTTTTCTTGACAAATAACAGGAAAAAAGTTATAATATATATACACCCTGTAAGACAAAAAGGAGGACAATATGAAAAAGAAAATTTTGACAGTAATCATTATCGCCATCATTATAATCGTCGTTGTGCTCACCTTTTTCATGGGAAACAGAAATGCTTCAAAAAACGATCCTCCTCAAACAGATGAGAAATCAGAAAAAAGTGAGAGCACAAGCGAAGTCACGGAAGAAGACAACAACGTCGTTTTCTCGGAAGGTCTTGAATACTATCACGGTAATTTGACAGGCATCGGAACCTGCACGGATACTGAAATAATCATACCGAAAATGATTGACGGTATGCCAATTACAGGTATCAGTAATTATGCTTTTGAGGATTGTGACAATATTACAAAGGTAGTGATCCCCGACAGCGTGACGAGTATTTACGAATATGCATTCTACCACTGCGACAATCTCGAAATCGTTGTGATGCCAAACGGTCTGACAAATATTGCCGATGAAGCATTTTCCCTTTGCGGGAAACTTACGACCGTAGTTATCCCCAATAGCGTAAAGACCATCGGCCAAGGGGCATTCCGTCAATGCTACAGTCTTACCGGAATAACTATCCCCAAGAACGTGGAAAGCATACGGGAATGCGTTTTTTCCGGATGCAGCAGTCTCACGGCAATTAATGTCAGCGAGGAAAATGACTATTATTGCGACGTAGACGGCGTTCTTTTTACGAAAAACATGAAAACCCTGCTCAATTTTCCGGCAAAGTCTGATGTAACCGAATATACGGTCCCCGACAGTGTAAAGGAAATGGGTGCTTCGGCATTTGAAGGATGCAAAAATCTCACAAGCATAACACTCCCCGACAATTTCACAAGCATCGGTGCAGGAATGTTCAGAGATTGTGAAAATCTTAAAAGCATAAACATACCTAATCGTGTCAGAAGCATTGACAGTTGTGCGTTTCTGAACTGCGTAGGTCTCACAGGCATAGACCTCCCCGACGGTTTAACGGAGATCAACAGCTATGCGTTCAGCGGTTGCGACAGTCTTACGAGCGTAGTGATTCCCGACAGTGTGACGTACATTGGCAATTACGCGTTCAGCGGTTGTGACAGACTTACAAGTATGGTCATCCCCAATAGCGTGACAAGTATTAGTGGTGCCGCGTTCAAAGATTGCAGCAGTCTTACAGGCGTAGTTATCCCCGACAGCGTAACGAGTATTTATGGTGCTGCATTCGAAGATTGCAGCAAACTTACAAGCGTACTGATTCCCGACAGCGTGACGAGTATTGGTGATGAGGCGTTCAAAAATTGCAGCAGCCTCACAAACATAACAATCCCCGACGGCGTGACAAGAATTGGTAATTCTTTATTCTTTGCTTGCAGCAGCCTCACAAGCATATCGATCCCCGCCAGCGTGACGGGCATTGGTTCTTCTGCGTTCGAGAATTGCACCGGTCTTGCAAGTATAGTAATACCGGACAGCGTGAAAACCATTCAGCCTCAGGCTTTTTCCGGTTGCAGCAGTCTTACAAGTATGGTCATCCCCAACAGCGTAACGATTATTGGTCAAAGTGTGTTCTCCGGTTGCAGCAATCTCACAAGCGTGGTTGTCCCCGATAGCGTAACGATTATTGGTGAAAATACGTTCTCCGGTTGCAGCAGCCTCACAAGTGTGACAATCCCCAACAGCGTAACAAGCATTGGTCATTCTGCATTCTTTGCTTGCGGCGGCCTCACAAGCATATCGATTCCCGACAGCGTAACAAGTATTAGTCCGAATGCGTTCTGTGGTTGCATTAGTCTTACGAGCATAAATATTCCCGATAGCGTGACGAGTATTGGTCAAAGTGCGTTCAGCACTTGTATCAATCTAACAGACGTAGTGATTCCCGATAGCGTGACGAGCATTGGTAAGGATGCGTTCTCTTATTGCGACAGTCTTGAAGCAGTATATTACGACGGTGGCGAAGACGAATGGATGGCAATTTCGATGGACGATAATAGCGATTTGCTTTCCGCCACCCGATATTATTATTCCGAAACCCAGCCGACGGAAAGCGGCAATTATTGGCACTACGTTGACGGCAAGCCCACCCCGTGGTGATGTAAATAAGGCTCCCTCCGGGAGGGAGCTGGCGCCGTAGGCGACTGAAGGAGAATGCGTTGACATAAAGTTTGGCATAACCTCACGTCCCGCAGGCTCCTTCCACCACTCCGTGGTCCCCCTCCCTCCCGGAGGGAGGCTAACCCCCGTGGTGATGTAAATAAGGCCCCTTTGTGTAAATGGGGCTCCGACGGAGGCGGTGGGTGATTGTTTCGGTACAAATCTATCTATACAATCCCTCCGTCACTCGCAAGCTCGTGCCACCTCCCTTTACACAAGGGAGGCTCCCTGTGGTGATAAAAACACAAAAGGAGCGACATCGTCGCTCCTTTTCGTATGCCTCCCTCCGAGAGGGAGGTGGATTTTGCGAAGCTAAAGACGGAAGGAGCCTGCGTTACAAGCGATTTGAATAATCTATAAGCAAACGCGCTCTCCCTCAGTCACCTACGCTTGGAACCCCCAAAACTCGCTTCGCTCATTTCGGGGAACCCCTCGCCGGTGACAGCTCCCTCCCGGAGGGAGCCTTACGCAAAACCCGCCCCGACGTATCGGGGCGGGTTAATCATTCAATTATGCCCAGCTCATTGTGGTGGGCTTTTCCTCTACGATGATAATATCGTTGAGGAAGTTAATTGCCTTACGCAGACCTTCGTCGATAGTCATTACGCTGTCCTCATGCTCAATGCTGAGAACCTTATCGTAGCCGCAGAGGCGGAGGTTACTTACAAGATCTCTGCAGTAAGTCTCGTTATTACCGTAGCCAACCGTTCTGAATACCCATGCGCGGTTCAGCTCGTCGCTGTAATGCTTTGTATCAAGAACGCCGTTCTTTGCGGTGTTATACTTATCGATCTTGGTATCCTTTGCGTGTACGTGATAAATAGCGCCCTTCAGCTCACGGATAGCCGCAACGGGATCCATTCCCTGCCAGATAAGGTGGGATGGGTCGAAGTTAGCTCCGATAACGTCGCCTACTGCCGCGCGGAGCTTCAGAAGTGTCTCGGGGTTATAAACGCAGAAGCCGGGGTGCATCTCGAATGCAATGTGAGTTACCTTGTGGTCAAGAGCGAACTTGCCCATTTCCTTCCAGTAAGGAATGAGCTTTTCGTTCCACTGGAAATCGAGAATTTCAAGATAGTCCGGAGGCCATGCGCAGGTTACCCAGTTGGGGTTTGTGGAAGCATCGGAGTCGCCGGGACAGCCCGAGAATCCGATAACGGTATCAACGCCAAGCTTCTCTGCAAGCAGAATTGCATTGCGGAAGTCCTCGTCATACATTTTTGCCACGTCCTTCTTAGGATGCAGGGGGTTGCCGTGGCAT
>JAZODH010000086.1:0-2951 GCA_045596925.1 Eubacteriales bacterium | reverse complement strand
GGGCGCGCGTGTTGTGGGCACGGGACGCTCGGATTTCCCCAACCAGATAAATAACGTCCTCGCCTTCCCCGGAATTTTCCGCGGAGCGCTGGACTGCCGCGCATCCTGCATAAATGAGGAGATGAAGGTGGCGGCTTCCTTGGCTCTGGCTTCTCTTATTCCCGAAGACGAGCTGAGTGAGGAAAATATTATAATAACCGCCCTTGACCGTAAGGTTGCTCCCGTTGTTGCAAAAGCAGTAATCGACGCCGCCCGCAAAACCGGCGTTGCGAGAATATAAAGCATAAACCGAGATAATAAGCCTTCCTCCGGGAGGAAGGTGGCACGGAGCGTAGCGGAGTGACGGAAGGAGCCTGCGCGACATTAAGCTATGATTAACCTAATGTTTTCGCTTTCTCCTTCAGTCACCTGCGCTTGGAACCCCCGAAATTCGCTTCGCTCATTTCGGGGAACCCCTCGCCGGTGCCAGCTCCCTCCCGGAGGGAGCCTGACAAACCATCGTCTGTACAAGAAAATAAAACCCGCAGAGACCGAAGTCTCTGCGGTGTTTTTTTATCTGATACCGTATTTTTCGATAACGTAATCCATGTCCTTGTCACCTCTGCCCGAGAGGTTGATGAGCACCGATCCACGTCCCATACGCTGAGCCAGCTTGATGCCGTATGCAACGGCGTGTGCACTCTCAAGTGCGGGGATGATTCCCTCCATTCGAGAAAGCTTATAGAATGCGTCGATGGTCTCCTCGTCGTCGATAACGTCGTACTGAACTCTACCCAGATCGCGCAAAAATGCGTGCTCGGGACCCGAGGAGGGATAGTCAAGACCCGAGGAAACCGAGTAAACGGGAGCAGGCTCACCGTTCTCGTCCTTGAGCATGATGGAGTTGAAGCCGTGCATGATGCCCTCTTCGCCGTACTTGAGGCTTGCCGCGTGGTCGCCAAGCTTGGGACCACGACCCAAAGGCTCAATGCCGTAAATGTCAACGGGATCGTTCAAGAATCCCGAGAAGAAGCCTGCCGCGTTAGATCCTCCGCCGACGCAGGCAACGATGGCGTCGGGAAGCTCGCCCGTCATGCCAATAAACTGCTCTCTTGCCTCCTCGCCCACAACGTGCTGGAAGTCACGCACCATAAGGGGGAAGGGATGAGGACCGAGAACGCTTCCGATGCAGTAAATGCAGTCCTTGTATTCTTTTGTGTACGCCGCAAACGCCGCGTCAACTGCTTCCTTGAGGGTCTGAAGACCCTCGGTGACTTCGATGACGTTAGCACCCAGAATCTTCATTCTTGCCACGTTGGGAGCCTGCTTCTTGATATCCACCGCACCCATGTAAATGTCACACTCAAGTCCGAAATATGCCGCCGCGGTAGCCAAAGCAACGCCGTGCTGACCTGCACCCGTCTCGGCGATGACCTTCTTCTTGCCCATGTACTTGGCAAGAAGTGCCTCGCCCATGCAGTGGTTGAGCTTGTGCGCACCCGTGTGATTCAGGTCCTCGCGCTTGACGTAGAGCTGAACGTTTCCGATACTGGTCGAAAGTCTTTCAAGATAAGAGATAGGCGTGGGTCTGCCCTGAAATTCGCGGCGGATCCTTCTCAGCTCACCAACGAATTTACTGGACTTTGCGATAGTAAAATACGCCTCGGTGATCTCCTCCATTGCCTTTTTAAGCTCGTCGGAGATATAAGCTCCGCCGTAACGGCCGAAATAACCGTCGCGTGTGGGATACTGCTTCAAATATGTTTCAAAATCGATTCCTTTAAATACCATTTTATGTTCCTCCGTTTATGTATAAGAAAATTTATTCAATCAAGTTAAAGGCAAGACCGCCATCGTCTGTCCAGCTTCATTTTTACCTCCGAAAAACAAAAAATCCGAGTATCTGTCGATACTCGGGACGAAACGAAAAGCTTCGCGGTGCCACCCGATTTGAATGAAAACATTCCTCTCTGCGCATACACGTGATATGCTGACCCTGTAACGGGGGTACATCCGTCGAAGCCTACTTACAAATGCGTTAGGTTCGCCCTTGGAAGCCCATTCCCCATATCCCCGATTGCCGCGATCGCACCGCCCGCGACTCTCTTTAAATCGTTTGTGATAGAGTACTCTTCTTCCTCATCGGTTTAGGGTATTATACCGCCGTTTTCTTCCTTTGTCAAGAGATTTGCGCAAAAAAACGAAAAAATCCGCAGTTTTCGGGCATAACAGAGGAATATTTTTCGAAGTTTTCAAACAAAATAAGAAAAAAGTCTTGACAAAAGGATAATTTTGTGATAAAATTTCGGGGTCGGCACGGAGAGATGGCTGAGTTGGTCTAAGGCGCACGACTGGAAATCGTGTTTGGGCTAATACCCCAACCAGGGTTCGAATCCCTGTCTCTCCGTTGACATTTTACTGCCGTACGCAATTCGTGCGGTCAGCCCAAAAAGAGCAGATTAAAATCTGTTCTTTTTTGTTTTAAGGAGATATTTATGGAAAATCACCCGATAAAGCCTGTTTTCAACGCTAAATCAGAAATATTGATTTTAGGGAGCTTTCCATCTGTTGCATCAAGGAATGAGCTTTTTTTCTACGGACATCCACGCAATAGATTCTGGGGAGTTATATGTGCCGTACTTGAGTCAGACCTGCCCGGGACAACAGACGAAAAGTGTAGCCTGCTTCTCAATAACGGAATTGCTTTATGGGATGTTATTGCCTCGTGTGACATAACGGGAAGCGCAGATTCGAGCATAAGAAACGTAGTCCCGACCGATCTGTCCGTAATATTGGCTACTGCTGATATCAAAGCGATCTTCGTTAACGGTACGACGGCACTCAGGTATTACAACAAATTTCAATATGAAAAAACTAAGCGGGAGGCAGTCCTTCTGCCTTCTACCTCTCCGGCTAATGCCTCTTACGGGATAGATGCGTTAATACGCGCGTGGTCTGTTATCCGGTTAGTG
>JAZODH010000085.1:0-33336 GCA_045596925.1 Eubacteriales bacterium | reverse complement strand
ATGATATTCATTTTTTTTTGAATTAATCATATCATAGTTTCCTTTAAATCCAACATATAGAAAATCCGCCCGAATTTCTTCGGGCGGATAATTTTACTTTTTGAATCTAATTACTTAGACTTGATAGCTGCCTGTGCTGCTGCAAGACGAGCGATCGGAACTCTGAAGGGAGAGCAGGATACATAGTCGAGACCGATGTTATGGCAGAACTCAACGGATGTGGGGTCACCACCGTGCTCACCGCAGATACCTACGTGGAGGTTCTTGTTTACGGGACGGCCGAGAGAAATAGCCATGTTCATCAGCTTACCAACACCTGTCTGGTCAAGCTTTGCGAAGGGATCGTTCTCGAAAATCTTTGTGTCGTAGTAAGCGTTGAGGAACTTACCTGCATCGTCACGAGAGAAGCCGTATGTCATCTGAGTAAGGTCGTTTGTACCGAAGCAGAAGAAGTCTGCGTTGGCAGCGATCTCATCAGCTGTGAGACAAGCACGAGGAATCTCGATCATTGTACCAACCTCGTAGTCAAGCTTAGCGCCGGCAGCCGCGATTTCAGCGTCAGCAGTTGCAACAACTACGCTCTTTACGAACTTCAGTTCCTTAACGTCGCCAACCAGAGGAATCATGATCTCGGGACGAACGTTCCAATCAGCATGAGCCTTCTGAGTGTTGATAGCCGCACGGATAACAGCCTTTGTCTGCATTGCTGCGATCTCGGGATAAGTTACTGCGAGACGGCATCCACGGTGACCCATCATGGGGTTGAACTCGTGGAGAGAAGAAATGATGTTCTTGATCTCTTCAACAGTCTTGCCCTGTGCCTTTGCAAGGGTTGCGATGTCTTCCTCGGTTGTGGGAACGAACTCATGGAGAGGAGGATCAAGGAATCTGATACATACGGGGTTGCCCTCGAGAGCCTCGTAGAGCTTCTCGAAGTCGGACTGCTGGTAAGGAAGGATCTTAGCAAGAGCTACTTCTCTTTCCTCTGCAGTATCGGAGCAGATCATCTCACGGAATGCCGCGATTCTGTCTGCCTCGAAGAACATGTGCTCTGTACGGCAAAGACCGATACCCTCAGCGCCAAGCTCTCTTGCCTTCTTTGCATCAGCAGGAGTATCAGCGTTTGTTCTTACCTTAAGTGTACGGAACTCGTCAGCCCAGCCCATGATCGTACCGAAGTTACCGGAGATCTCAGCGTCAACTGTGGGGATGATGCCGTCGTAGATGTTACCTGTGGAACCGTCGATGGAGATGTAATCACCCTCAACGTATGTCTTGCCTGCCAGAGTGAACTTCTTGTTCTCCTCGTCCATTGCGATCTCGCCGCAACCGGAAACGCAGCACTTACCCATACCACGAGCAACAACTGCTGCGTGAGATGTCATACCGCCGCGAACTGTCAGGATACCTTGAGCAGCCTTCATACCTGTGATATCCTCGGGGGATGTCTCAAGACGAACAAGAACTACCTTCTTGCCTGCCTCGTTCCAAGCCTCAGCGTCCTCAGCAGAGAATACAACCTGACCGCAAGCAGCACCGGGAGATGGGCCCAGACCCTTACCTACGGGGTTAGCAGCCTTGAGAGCCTTTGCGTCGAACTGGGGATGGAGAAGTGTGTCAAGGTTTCTGGGGTCGATCATGCTAACCGCCTCAGCCTTGGTCTTGTGACCCTCGGCAACCAGGTCAACAGCGATCTGGAGAGCAGCCTGAGCCGTTCTCTTACCGTTTCTTGTCTGGAGCATATAGAGCTTCTCATTCTCAATGGTGAACTCCATATCCTGCATATCGTGATAGTGGTTCTCCAGGATCTGGCAAACCTTTGTGAACTCTGCAAATGCTGCGGGGAACTTGTTTGCCATCTCAGCGATAGGCATAGGTGTACGAACACCTGCAACAACGTCCTCACCCTGAGCGTTTGTAAGGAACTCGCCCATGAGCTTCTTCTCGCCTGTTGCGGGATCACGTGTAAATGCAACGCCCGTACCGCAGTTGTCACCCATGTTACCGAATGCCATTGCCTGTACGTTTACTGCAGTACCCCAAGAGTAGGGGATATCGTTGTCGCGGCGGTAAACGTTTGCACGGGGGTTATCCCAGCTGCGGAATACTGCCTTAACCGCGCCGATGAGCTGCTCCTTGGGGTCGGAGGGGAAGTCCTGACCGATCTTAGCCTTGTACTCAGCCTTGAACTGGTTAGCCAGCTCCTTGAGGTCGTCAGCTGTGAGTTCAACGTCAAGCTTAACGCCCTTTTCTTCCTTCATCTTGTCGATAAGCTCCTCGAAGTACTTCTTACCAACTTCCATTACGACGTCGGAGTACATCTGGATAAATCTTCTGTAGCAGTCGTAAGCCCAACGAGCATTGCCGGACTTCTTTGCCATAACTTCAACAACCTGCTCGTTCAGACCAAGGTTGAGGATGGTATCCATCATACCGGGCATGGATGCGCGAGCACCGGAACGTACGGAAACGAGAAGGGGGTTCTCAAGGTCACCGAACTTCTTGCCGGTGATCTCTTCCATCTTTTCGATGTAGATCATGATTTCAGCCATGATGGAGTCGTTGATCTGACGACCGTCCTCATAGTACTGTGTGCAGGCTTCTGTAGAAATTGTGAAGCCCTGGGGAACAGGAAGACCGATGTTGGTCATCTCTGCGAGGTTAGCGCCCTTACCGCCAAGGATCTCACGCATGTCTGCGTTACCCTCGGAGAAAAGGTAGCAATACTTCTTTGCCATTTTAAAATTCCTCCATATAATAATAAATTTATTTTGCATATCCGAAAACCTGCGCACGCCAAAAAAAGACCTACGGCGAGGTTTCATAAGATTATAACACAGTAAAGTGCTATTTGTCAAGAGATTAACGGAAATATTTGGTTTTTTGACTCTATTTACGCACCGAGGCAAGGACGAAAGGGCAAGAAATTATAAAAATTGAACAAAATCACGGCGTGGCCAAAGCAAAGCTTCCTTTTTCAAAATAATTGTTGACACAAAAACCATCAAATATTAATGTGACCGAAAAAAGACTTGACAAAATCGGCAAAATGGCATATAATGTTAGGGCAAAACAGCGGGATGTAGCGCAGTTGGTAGCGCGCCTGGTTTGGGACCAGGATGTCGCAGGTTCAAATCCTGTCATTCCGACCAATAAAGAAAAGGGGGCTTGTTCCCCCTTTTCTTTATTCGTTGATCTCACTGATTCGAACCTCTCAAATGCTTCAGCATTTGATCGATTTGCGCTGTGATATGTAAGCAATTTCCGCCAAGCTTTAGCGCAAATATTGGTTCGCAAATCCTGTCATTCTGGCAAACCTCCAGCAAAAGAAAAACGGCTTCTTTTATGATTGCGCTCATTCCCATCATACAGCATCTCCTCGACAAAAATCGACATATAATGTAATGGTGCACCAAATCTATAAAGGAGGTATTTCTATGAACAGACAAAATCCTTTTATGCGCCGTAACAATGGATGCAACTGCAATAACTGTCAACCAAACTGTCAAAGACCACGCCCTTGTTGCGATGATGATAATGACGAAAATCCGTGCGTAGTCTGTCCACTCGGTCCCCAGGGACCGCAAGGTCCGCAAGGTCCCGTGGGTGCTACGGGTCCCGTAGGTCCCCAAGGTCCTGTCGGTCCGCAGGGTCCTGTAGGTGAAACGGGCGCGCAGGGACCGCAGGGACTTCCCGGCGGTGTATTGAGCTATGCAGATTTTTACGCATTGATGCCGCCCGATAACTCGGCAACGGTTGCTCCCGGAACCGATGTCAGCTTCCCTCAAAACGGTCCGATCGCCAACACGAATATCGGACGCCTCGGTCCGTCCTCGTTTAATCTCGGTCCCATTGGAACCTATCAGATCCTGTTCCAGGTAAGCGTCACCGAGCCGGGACAACTCGTCCTCACTCTTGACGGGCAAGACTTGGAATACACCGTCGCCGGACGCGCCACGGGAACGTCGCAGATCGTGGGTATGGCTGTGGTAACAACGACAGCGGTCAATTCGGTTCTCACAGTCCGCAATCCTGCGGGCAACGCTTCCGCGCTTACTATCACACCTCTTGCAGGCGGAACTCGCCCCGTTTCCGCGCATCTTGTAATCACACAAATAAGCTGATGCCTGTCATGGGTAGCACATGATGGTTTGAATGTTAAAATCCCCGTCCCTCTCTGCCAAGGCAGAGAGGGACGGGGACGTCCTCATTTGTCAAAGGTGTTATCCGTGCGTGTTTCCCACGTCTCCCGGGTCATGAGCATAACGTGACCCGTGCGGATTTCGTTCATCAGCCTGACCTCCAGGCCCTCGGTGGTGTGATGGTAAACAAATCCAAGCTTTTCCTGCACTCGGCGGCTCTTTGCGTTTCCGTCGTAATATCCGCACCAAACGCGCTTCATTCCCAGATCTTCGAAAGCGTGTCGAAGAAGCTCGCGGGAGGCCTCGGGAATCAGACCCTGCCCCCAAAAGGGTTTGCCGATCCAGTAGCCAAGCTCACACTCGTCGTCGCGGTCGGTCATGTCGGTGGCATCCCCCGTCTTTAAACCAATACTGCCCACTGCCATGCCGTTCTCCTTCAGGCAGACCGCATAAGTCTCGGGCGCGGAAAGCACGTTCCGAATGATTTCGCGGCTTTCCTCAACGCTTTTGTGCGGCGGCCACCCTGCCCACGGGCCTACCTCGGGGTCGCTTGCATATTTGTATAAGTTTTCCGCGTCATCCTCGCACCACGGGCGTAGGATGAGACGTTTTGTTTGTAATATCATAACTCTTCTCCTTTCAAAAATTCATCCGCTTGTTCGCGACTTCGGAAAATCACAACAGTCCGACCGTCCTTATATTTCTCGATCAACTCGTATATTGCAGGCAGATTTTTCACAGGAAATTCCTCGATCTCTTTTTTAAATTGTGGGTCAAGTTCGATCTCGATCCAGGGCATATCGTAGCGCTTTTTGCCAAGACGGGAAATGGCGCCCTCAAGGCAGACCTCAACGGGCAGATCAAAGAGAAAGACCGTGTCGCACGCCGAGATCCGACGCTCTATGGTTCTGCCGTAGTTTCCGTCTATGATCCACTCGTCAAGCGCAAGTATCTCCGACAGGTGCGCGTCAAATTCTTCTCTTGGAATATGAGTTTTGTCCGGCTTATGCCAGATGGCATCGAGGTAATAAAGCGGCAAACCCGTTTTGTCCTTCAGCTTCTCGGCAAAGGTGGTTTTCCCCGACCCGGGGCAGCCGATAACGATTACTTTTTTCATACTTAAAGCAAAAAATCCCTTTCAATTTGCCGATCTCGTCCCGGCACGGTATCATAGAAATCATTATATCACAAGCATCGGTCGTTTGCAACCCCTGAAGATTGTCCGCATCCATCCGCCAAAAATTCGGAAAGGTATTGACTTTTACAAAAAAATGTGATACAATACTTGGGCACGGAACGGAAGCATAGCTCAGATGGTTAGAGTACTTGCTTGACATGCAAGGGGTCGCTGGTTCGAATCCAGCTGTTTCCACCAAAAGGAAAGAGGAATGGTTTACCATTCCTCTTTCCTTTTGCTGAAAACTCTACGATTCAGGACCACTCAAGCGCTTCGCGCTTGAACAATTTGAGCTTTGTGGGCTTTCGACCTTAACTGAACTTTGGCGCAAATGATGGTTCTGAATCCGGCTGTTTCCGCTGCAAACTCCACGATGAATAACCACTCAAGCACATAGCGTTTGAACGCGTCTGCACTGTTGCGGGTCGCCGAGGACGTCGACCCCTACAAATAAACCGTTCACACTGACACGGACGACAGACGAGAACGCCTGTCTGCACAGAAAAGAGGAGGGATTCCCCTCCTCTTTTATTTTTTCACGGCAACTTTTTCCCGCAGTTGTTGCAATACTCAAAATCCTCAGCCAAAGGAGTTCCGCACCACGGGCAAAACTTGTTCTCCGTTTCACTCGTCTTCTGTACCGTGGGCTGTCCGCCAAACCGCTCGTTCAGCGGATCAGGTTCCTCGTGGGCATCGGTGATATCGTATGCAGAATATCGGTTTTTGCCCGTGGCGTTCTTGAAATTATACACCGTCATAACCACCGCCATACCCGTCCAGAGCACGCCGAACAGGGCAAAAATACCGCTCGCCTGCGATGCCAGAACGGTCCAGACAATGCCGAAACCGATCATGAATATTCCAATGACTCCGCCCATCATGGACGGTCCGCGTCCCGGTTTAATACTCTTCATATCAAAATCCTTTCCTACTTTTTAACCTTGGGCTGATAACGTATCTCGCTCACCGAATAAACGGTCACGAACGCCTTGGGGTCTGTCTTTCGCACGAAATCCATCAAACGGCGGTATTCGTTCTTGTCAACGATTGTAATCACTTCCCGACGGGTAGTATTATCATATGCGCCCGTTATCTCGTTCAAGGTCGCACCGCTGTGAAGCTCGTGAAGAATATAGTCCACGATCTCGTCAAGCTTTGGAGATATCACGCACACACGGCGCTTGATGTTCAGGCCGAAAATAAAGTGGTCCACCACGATTCCGCCGAAATACGTTCCCAGAATCGAGAGAATAACCGTCTTTGTGTCATAGCAGAACGCCGCGCTCAGCGCTACCGCTATTCCCGACAGCGAATAGGCCTTCCCAAGCTCCAGGTTGAAAAATTTGTTGATTATCTTTGCCACTATGTCAAGTCCGCCCGACGAGGCGTTGCAGGAAAACAATATTGCCATGGCCATGCTGACCACCAAAATGTAGCACAGCGTGTCAAGCACGGGATCCTGTGTCAAAGACTTGAAATTGGGAAAAACAAACTCAAAAACGCCGATAAAAACAGGCAGCATAATTGCCGCGTAGACCGTCTTTGCTCCGAATTCCGGCCCTATCAGAAGAAATCCTATGATCAGCAGGACCACGTTGATTATCAGGTTGATGACCGACACCTGCAAGGGCACGAAATTGCTGATGACCATGGCAAGTGCCGACGCGCTTCCCACAACTACGTTGCTCGGCATCATAAAGAAAAATATCGATGCCGCCGCCAGCAAAACGCCAAAGGTTATTACAACGAAATCCTTAAAATTCTTTAAAAAACCCGACTTTGACACAAAATTACCTCTTTTGCATAAATATATCCGTCAAGGAATATTCCTCGCACAAGAAAATAATACCACAAACAGTCCGTCAAGTCAACCGATTTTTATAAAAACGGGGCCGCTTCTCTCGAAGCGACCCCGTAAGATTATTTTGGGGAATTTTATCAGTGCTCACGATTCCAGCCAAGCTCAAGTGCTGCCCAGTCGCGAACAGGAAGGATCCTGATCCATCTCTCAAACTCCTCGTCCCAAACGTAGATGTGGGAGTTGGTAGCTTCCTGAACGTCAGCGTAGTACCACTTGTTCTTGTTGCTGTTGTCGATCCACTTGATCATGTTGGGAAGCAGGTGATCCTCGTGAGGAACTCTGCCAAGGGTGCGGTTGATGATCTTCATCGCCTCGGCGCGGGTCACGTACTGGTTAGGACGGAAAGAGCCGTCTGTATAACCGTCAACGATTCCCAGCTCGCGTGCGGCTTCGATGAAATCGTTCGCCCAGTGTGCGGAGGTGTCGGAGAAGTGGGACTGCATTCCCGCAGCCGTTCCGTAGAAGGTCGCCGCGATCTTTACAAGCTCTGCTCTCGTAATGTAAGCGTTGGGACGGAAGGTGCCGTCTGCATATCCGTCAAGCACGCCTGCGTTCTGGAGAGTGGAGATTGCTGTGTTAAACCAGTTGCCTCTCGATACGTCGGAGAACGTGTTGGTGGTTGCCCAAAGCCTGTTACGGCTCTCTTCTTTGAGCATACGGAAGAAGATGGTAGCCACTTCTGCGCGGGTGATATTGTTCTCGGGTCTTACGGTTCCGTCGGGATAGCCGATGATGTAACCGAAGTGATCATCCTTTTCAAGCTGGACCGCAACGTAGGTGTTTGTGAAGGTCACGTTCGTGCGCTCGCCCGTCTTAACCTCAATTATACCGTTCTTAACATTACAGAATACGGAATGTGTAAATCCGCTCATGTCGCCGCCGATCTCGGTTATTTTGTACTGACCGGGATCAAGAGTAAGGATGGTGGGAGTGCCGGGAGTTACGTAGAACAGCTCGTAAACGCCCGTTACCGCGCCGCTGCTGATCTTCTGGAGCTGGAACTGGAAGGGTGTGGTGATCTTAAATCCGTTGGGAGCAACGACCACCTTGTTGACGAGAACGTATCCGCTCGTGTCGACCGTCTCAAATCTGCCACTGAATTCAACATCCTTTGCGGGCATTGTGAACTTGCCGCCGTTGACCGTTACGTCAGCAGTATTCCAGCCGATGAAGGTATAGCCGTCAGCCACAGCCTCGGGAGCCACCGTAACCTCTTCTCCGTACTTATAGGTCTTCGTTTCGGGGAGAGGAGTTGCGTCTGTGGGAACCGTGCCCGTATAAACGTAAGTAACCTCATAGGAGTTACGGCTGTAGTAGAGCTTGAGCACGAGAGATCCGTCTGCTGCGATCACGCCTGCAGGAATACGTCCTGCGTAACCCGTATCCTCGGTGAAGCCCTCATAGGTCTTTGCCACCGCAGTTACAGTCTTGCCTGTTTCGCCTGTGAGATTCTCTGTTTCAGAGGCAGTTGCGGGATATGTGCCGTCAAGATTCTGCTTGTAGTGCTCAACCTTGTAGCCCGTGCCGGTGTTGGGGGTGAAGGAGCCTGTGAAGATTACGTTCACGTCGGGCATATCGAACTTACCGCCCTCGGGGGTCACCTGCTCGCTGGTCCAGCCGGAGAAGGTGTATCCGGGAACTGCAGGTGCAGTTGCAACGGTGATATTCTCCTTGGGGTGGTGGTAAGTCGTTGCGGGAAGCGCGGGGGCGCCTTCGGGAACTGTGCCCGTATACTCATAGGAAACCGTAAGTCTTGCATTCTCTACAAATCTGCCAAGGATAGTAACGTCCATAGCAGGCATCGTAAAGCTTGCAGAGGATGTGGAGACTTCGCGAGATATCCAGCCCTCAAACTCGTGGTTTTCAAGGGTAGGCTTTGCGGCAAAGTTGATCGAGGTTCCAAAGGGAACGTCCTTGATGCCGTACTTTTCAATATCGGGTGCTCCATCGGGCTGTACGCCGATATAGCGGTAGTAAACGTCGTATGTATTTCTCTCGTAGTAAAGCTTGATCACGAGAGTGTTGGGAGCAGAAGTTACCGTACCTATCAGGACGTTGCTCTCAGCGGGAGTGAAGCCCTCGTACTGACGGTAGGTTGCGGAAACGCGGTATCCCGTGGTTCCGACGTAGTTGTCAACGCCGTCGGGAGTGGAGTTGTAGGAGCCGTCAAGGTTCTGCTTGTAGTGCTCAACTCTCCAGGGGGTGTCCGTGTTCGCCTTGAAGCTGCCGACGAGAAGGACGTCGGACTGAGGCATCGTGAACTTGCCGTCCTCAATGGTGACAGTCTCGCTCGACCAACCGCTGAAGGTATAGCCGGGAGCGGTAGCCGCGGGAGCAACGGTTACGGTTGCACCGTGAAGCTGAGTTGTCTCAGCAGGAAGTGCGGATGCGCCTGCAGGAACCGGGGACTCATACTTGTAAGTAACCTTGAACGCCGTTCTCTTGTAGAAGAGCTTAAGGGTAAGCGCGCCGTTAGCCAGAACCACGCCCGACGTGAGCGTATCGTTGTGCTCGGGGTAGCTTACATAGCCGTCAACGGTTACGTAATCAGCGCTTACACTCTCTCCCTCGTGGGAGTCAACGGTATAGGAGACCTGAGACTCACCCCATGTGCCGTCCTCAAGCTGGAAGTAATGGGAGATGGTGTAGGGAGCTTCGTTTCTTACAAAGTAGCCAACGAAGACCACGTCCTCGTCGGGCATTGTGAACTGACCATTGGTGACGGTCACGTTACCTGCAAACCAGCCGTGGAACGTGTAGCCTGTGACTGCGGGAACAGCCTCAACGGCCACCGTGTCATCCATGTGGTGTACCGTCTCTGCGGGAAGTGCGGGGAATCCGCCCACGGGAGTTACACCCGTGAATCTATAGGTGACCTTGTAGGGGGTCTTGTCGTAGTAGAGCTTAAGTATAAGCGACCCGTCGGGAAGGATATTGCCCTGTGCCGTAGGTGCGCTCTTGGTTGCGTTGTAGGTGTAGCCCTCAAAGCTGATAGGCTCGCCTACGACGGGAGCGTTGGTCTTACCCTCATGCTCGGTCGTCTCGGCAGGAGTTGCCTCGTAAACGCCGTCCGTGTCGCTTTCAAGATAATGCTCAACCGTATACTTTGTATCACCGTTTTCAAGGAAGAAGCCGTGAAGAACAACGTCGCGGTCGGGCATCAGGATCTTGCCGCCGTTAATAATAACGTCAGCTCCGTCGGAGGCCCAGCCCACGAAGGTGTAGCCCTGAAGTGTAGGAGCGTCTGCCAGGGTCACTGTCTCGCCCGTGCGGTGGCTCTTTTCATCGGGAAGCTCGGGAGCACCCTGGGGAACTGTGCCATCATATTTGTACGTTACCTTATGTACGTTACGGATGTAGTAAAGCTTCAGAACCAGGGAGCCGTCCGCTTCAACCGTTCCGGAGGGAACGGAGGTATAAGTAATATTCGAAGGAGTCGTTACCGTCGCCGCGTAGGTGAACTGAGGATACTCCATGATGACAGCGGAAACAGTTTCGCCTGTCGTTCCGTCGTAGTGATAGTGGAAATCGGAAGGATCTGCGGGAAATTCGCCGTCAACGCCCTGCAGATAGTGCTCAACTTTATACGCCACCGTGTTTGAGGGTGCAAAGGAGCCGATAAGAGTCACGTTACGGGAGGGCATTGTAAACTTGCCGCCGTCAATAGCGACCTCAGCCGCCTGCCAGCCTGTAAATACATAGCCTGTTACCTGAGGCTCTGCGGCAACTGTAACCGTGTCGCCTGTCTTATGAGTCCCACCTGCAGGGAGCTGAGCTCCTGCGGGAACCGTTCCTCTGAACTCATAGCTTACGGTATAATCGATCTTCGTGCTCGTTGCGTTAAATACGACGTCGTCCGAAGGCATTGTGAATGCTCCGCCTGTGACCGTAACGTCGGTGGTAGTCCACTCGGTGTAGGTCGCAACGTCATCGTTTGCGTGCTTTGGGAGCACCGTATTCTCCGAGCCGGGGAAACGGTAGAAGGTCTTATAAACCGAACCGTCCAGCATATAAGTCACCTTATTGAGGGTAACCCCGGGAGATTCGACCACAGCAACGGGAGTCTGAGTGCTGTCAAGCACTGCCGCGTTGCCGAGATTTGTTTCAACGTATCCGCCTGCCGCCGCAATAGATGCGGAGCGTCCGTCAACTACAGAATAGTCGGGAGTTACGTTAATGACGATGCGGAGCATCTTTCCGTAGAAGCTGCCATCACGGGGAGTTGCGGAAATATAGTTTGCATCGAAATCAAATCCGCTGACCTTGATCTGACTGCCTACCACCGTAGCGGTAAGGCTTCTGTCAACTACGGGTGTACCCCAATCGTCGGCGGTCTTCGCCACCGTCTGGAGAGTGATGCTGTTGGTACCGTCGGGGAGCGTGAAATAAGGAGTCAGGGAGTCAATGACCGCCGCGCTCGTACCAAGCTCGATGGTAGGCGTTCCGACCTGGTCAAGAACCGACTCAAAGATAGCGTCAAGGGTCAGAACGTCATCGGGAACCCAGTAATAGCCTGCCGTGGGATTACCCGTGCCTGCATTTATGGTATTGCCCGATGCGGAGGCATTGGGGTAATTGCTCGAAACGTAGTGGCAGAACTGATTGGTCTGGTCCGTGCCAAGCTGAGACGCGTCTGCGTTTGCCGCAACCGAAATAACGTATACGCCGACGTTCTCGTCCTTGAGGGCCGCAGCATTGTTTACGGCATCTGCCGCAACTGCGGGATCGTAAGAATCCCAGTGAGTGGGCGAACCGTCTGTGAACACAACAACGATTTCATGACGACCCGCAATATCCTCTGCCGATCTGTCGTCGAAAAGCGCGTGCTCTGCCAATGCCAGACCGTAATCGATAGCGGTAGCACCCGCCGCCTCAAGGGAATCCACCGCACTCTTGAGAGAAGCGGCACCCGATGCGTTGACCGTCGTCAGTTCCTCAACTATCTGAGTGTAGTTGTATCCGTCGCCGTTAAAGTCGTTACCGACGGCGGTGCGGTTTGCATCCTGAGTGGAGCCGGAACCGCTGTAATAAGCGTCAGTCGCAAACTTAACGATGGAGATGCGGTGCTTATCCTTATCGTTTGCAATACCTGCATTGCTTGCCAAGGTCTGGTCGATAAAGTTCTTTACCGCATCCTGAAGGTGTTCCATCTTGGTTTTTGAGCTTGTAATTGTCTGAGTTGTTCTCCTGTAGAACTGATATACGGGGTAATTTTCACTTCTGTTTGCAGCAACTCCTGCGTTAAGCTCGGGGTAAACGTATACCCAGCTTGACCCGTTGCGGTAGCGGTAATAGTAGTAATTATTGTCGTCCACGTTGGAGCGGGAAACAGATACGTATTCGCCGTCAACGAGAATATAATAGGTGTTCGTGTTATTAAAGCCGTAATAGGTGTTGAACCAGTATGTAAAGCTTGTTCCAAGCACCTCGGTATAGGTATCTACCATATGTGAGTCAGTATCGTCCATACTGCCCGAAACGTCGAGAACAAGAACGATATCGGTGGGGATAACCCTTTCGGAGTTTGTTACGGCACCCGTGGTCATTGCTTCGATAATAATATCGATGGTACCGTCGGGAACTCCGCCCTCTGTGTGTGGGACCGCATCCTTGTAAAGGATGATACCGTCGCCCTGGTTGTCGTTCATCTTTCTCGTTTCGGACAATGTCTGCACCGCAGATACATATGGCACCGAAACGAAGATCATTGCCAGGGCCATCAAAATAGCAAAAAGCTTTTTGGTCTGTTTCATAATTTTCTCCTTCGTAATTATATGTAGATTTTAGGATTTCTTTTTACGTGCCGTCGGACTGCTCCTCTTTTCTCCTTTTGAGGCAGGTGCAAATACCGAACAGCTCCTCGCAATTCTGAAAATGCAGGCAGGAGGAACAGCTGTCACCGCTATCGCTTCCGCAGTAGTGAGTGCAAATATCCTGCATTCCCGTGACGATGGGGTGTCCTTCGCATGTGTATTCGGGCTTTTGCGCCAAGTCGGGATAGAGTGGCATGGGATCGTTGTATTCCCGCTCGAACTCTTCATAATATCCATAATAAAGCTCGAAGGTCTTGCCCGCGACCGTTACGGTCTTATACAGGTCACCTTCCCTGGGTAAGGGAGCGTTTCCGGAATCAAGCGTCTTTGTAAACATCTTTTCTCCTTTCACAAAAAATTCTGCTATACCATTCAGCTGAGAACAGTATAGCAGATTTTTCCTGTTTTGGGGACTACCGAAAATCACTTTTTTCGGACATTTTTTCCTGTCCTTTTTTCGAACAAATCGGACATTTACAGTATAGCCGCAAATTCCTCTCTTGAGACACCTGTTTTTTGGGAGACCTTGGTGACAGCCTGCTTTACACCCGATATTGACATATGCAGCTTCTCGGCTATCTCTGCGTTCTTCATGCCGAAGGCCACGAGCTTTGCCACCTCTCGCTCTTTGGGCGCAAGGGAGGTATAGATCACGCGTCCGCGGGCGGCTCCGCTGAGCTTCGCCCAGCCCTCGTTATAAACCTTGTAAAGCGAGTTCACTCTTTCCCATGCCTCCGCATCCACCCTCACAAGTCTGCGCTCAAGCAAGGAATCAAGAGTGCGGCGGTATTCCGCCAAAAGACCGTAAAGACGGTCGGGAATAGCCAAGGCTATGGCGCGGTCGATATGGCGGATAGCCTGTGTGTCGTTTCCGCCTGTATGATAGACGACAGCGCAGGTCATACGCAGATATATTTCAACAATGACTGTCTGATCTGCCACTGCTTGAGAGATCATAGGCTCAAGTGTTGCAGGGATCATCTTCAGCAACGTCAGACCGCGAACTCCCTCTATCTCAAGTTCTTTTGTAGCAACTGCATATCCTGAGGCGTAAAGATATTTTGCATAAAACACCTTGGCGGCAGGCAAGGAATCCCTGTGAAGCGGATCGAAACAGCCTATTTTAAACCACTCGGGAAAGCTTGAGACATCATAGAGCATACTGTCCACCGCAGTGATGGCAAAAACAGCAATATCCCTTTGATCATCGGTCTTTGCGGGAGCCTCTGCTATGTGTACCTTTGCGCGGCGCCACATACTGAGATCACCCTTCCATATGGCACAAAGTGCCAGGAGCATTCCCGCAGAAATTACCGCATAAAATCCCGAATGCTTTTGAAGCAGATAATTTGCGCTCTCATAAACCAGATCAATATCCCCTCTGGAGTAAGCGATCTCGGCGGCAAAGAGACTTTGAGCCTCATGATTACCTGACAATGCCTCTATGCTCTCCTCGGCACCGCCGGGAGTGTGATACAGGTCGGTCATATACAGAAAAGGGGTCTTTCGGGGCATGGGCATGGATTCGGGATCGACAAATTCCCCGCTATTTGCAACTTTCCGTCGCCCGTCCGCAGGCTTTTGCGCACCATCGGGGATCATCCAGTTAAGTCCGAAGCGCTCTGCGCCGTCTATTCTTCCCTTTTTGCAGTAATCCTGCACGCGGCGAAGAGAAATATCCCATTTTTCGGCCGCCTGCTGTGCTGTTATCATTTTCATTACTTTATCTCCTATCTGTCGCAAAAACGACGGATATAATCGTCCATTTGTCGCACAAACGACAACTATCATTCTTATTATACTTCGTTTTTGCGACAAATGCAAGAGCAAAATATAAATTTTTCCAAAAAAATTGCGGCAAAAGCCGCAATTTTCTTTTATTCCTCTCGTCCGAGAGCGAAAAAGTATTTATCGTGATGAGAACGGACACTCTGAACCATGCCCATAAGAATGAAAAGAGCCAGCATGGACGAACCGCCATAGCTCATAAACGGCAGGGTGATTCCCACGACGGGCAGAAAGCCCATGCACATTCCCGCGTTCTCCAGGGTCTGCAGAATCAGCACCGACGCCGCACCGATACAGATAAAACGCCCGTAGCTCTTTCTCGCGCGTGCCGCGATAAACAGTATCCGCACGATCAAAACGGCCATCGTTCCAAAGAGCAGTATACCGCCGACCAATCCGAACTTCTCGCAGTAGGTGGAGAAGATAAAGTCGGTCTCGGAGTGAGGCGTTATCTGATAGAAGTCGCCACCGAACATTCCCCTGCCCCAGACTCCGCCGTTTGCCACGGCTCGTCTGCCCCAGGTTGCCTGGTAGCCCCAGTATGTGGGGTCAAGATCGGGGTTAAATCCGACGATTATTCTCTGCTGCTGGTAGTAGTCAAGTCTCTCCCAGATATACGGGAAGGCAAGTCCCACCGCCACGGTCGCTCCGATAAAATACCAAACGCTCAATCCCGCACAAAAGAGCATGATAGCGGTGATCCCGATATATACCAGCGCAACTCCAAGGTCGCCCGAGATCAGCACAAGTCCAATAATAATTCCCGCGTGTAAGCCAAGTCCAAGCAGGGTCTTTGGCGAATTGATCTTCTCCTTTACGTAGCCAAGATGTCGGGAAAAGGTCAGAACGTAGGACGCCTTTACAAACTCCGAGGGCTGGATCCCCACGGGGCCGATTCGAAGGTAACTGAGATTCGTACCCATGCTCGTACCAAACAGCAATGTGACTACCAAAAGCGCAACCGAAATTATGAAAAACGCACCGTAAAGCTTTTCCACGATCTCCTCATAATCGAGCATGGAAAGGATCATCATAGCGGCAATTCCCACAACAGTCGAGCCAACCTGAATTACGATATTGCTTTTCGTCAGATCGGGGAACTCACCGTACCCGCCCACAAGAGTGATAATACTCATGGTACTGAGAATGACCGTACAGATAATTATCGTAGGATCAAGCATTTTCAGCCTTTCCTTTTTGGTTACGTTAAACGAGCGTACCATACGGTCACCCCCTATCTGAAAAATTTGCAAAAGGCTGTCGGGAATTTCGCCCGACAGCCATTTTAATTATCTTATCAGTATGCTCTTGCCCAGACTACCATGTGACGCGCGGGCTTGCCGCAGCATACGCACACGTCGCCCACCTGCTCCTGTTCAAGAGGAATGCAACGGGATCCGATGCCGGTCGCAGCCTTTACGCCATCCTCACATTCTTCCTCGCCACACCACATAGCCTTGACAAATCCGTCGCCCTTTTGTGCAAGCGCCTCGTTGATCTCGTCAAGAGTACGGCAGGTGTAGGTCCTCTTTTCTCTGTTCTCCAGAGCCTTTGCGTACATTCCGTCGCGGACCTCCTGAAGCTTAGCCGCAACAGAATCCTCGATTCCGTCAAGTGCCACAACAGCCTTTTCAAGGTTGTGTCTTGTAACGCAGACGCACTGACCTGCCTCAATATCGCGAGGACCGATCTCAATGCGGACGGGAACACCCTTCATCTCGTACTCGGCGTACTTCCAGCCGGGAGACTGGTCGCTGTCGTCAAGCTTAACTCTGAATCTGTCCTTAAGTTTATTGTAAAGCTCGGTTGCCGCCTCGATTACGCCCGGCTTATGAGCCGCAACGGGGATAATTACCACCTGAATGGGCGCAACGGACGGAGGAAGCACCAGACCGTTATCGTCGCCGTGGGTCATGATGATACCGCCGATCATACGGGTGGTACAGCCCCAGGAGGTCTGGAAGGGATATTTTAACGTGTTGTCCTTTGAAGCGTAAGTAATATCGAACGCCTTGGCAAAACCGTCGCCGAAGAAGTGGGACGTTGCCGCCTGCAGAGATTTTCCGTCGTGCATCAGAGCCTCGATGGCGTATGTGTCCTCAGCGCCCGCGAACTTATCCGAGGGGGTCTTTACGCCCTTGATTACAGGAATAGCCAGGTCGTTCTGATGGAAGTCGGCGTAGACGTTGAGCATCTGAACGGTCTCTGCTCTTGCCTCGTCCGCCGTCTCGTGCATGGTGTGACCCTCCTGCCACAAGAACTCGCGGCTGCGCAGGAAAGGACGGGTGGTCTTTTCCCATCTTACCACCGAGCACCACTGATTGTAGAGCACGGGCAGGTCGCGGTAGGAACGGATAATGTTTGCGAAATGCTCGCAGAAAAGGGTCTCGGAGGTAGGACGAACGCAAAGGCGCTCGGTCAGCTTCTCCTCGCCGCCGTGTGTTACCCATGCGACCTCGGGAGCAAAGCCCTCAACGTGGTCCTTCTCCTTGTTGAGAAGCGACTCGGGGATAAACATAGGCATATAAACGTTCTCATGTCCCAGTGCCTTGAAGCGATCGTCGAGATTCTTCTGAATGTTCTCCCAGATCGCATATCCGTAGGGACGGATTATCATACAGCCCTTGACGCTTGAATAGTCGATCAAGTCAGCTTTCTTACAAATATCTGTGTACCACTGAGCAAAATCAACGTCACGGTTGGTTATCTGCTCAACTGTCTTTTTCTCGTTTGCCATTTTTGGTTCCTTTCATCGGACTTTGCTTCCGAAAATATTTATACATCATAAATTATACAACAATGACGCGCGCTTGTCAAGTGCCGACACAGATTTTTCCCTTCTCTCCATACCGCCGAAAATGAACGACTGTCGCAAAACCGTAGGGCAGGGGTTTTAACCTTTCCCGTCGCTTCGAAAAAAATTGCGGATATGCGGGAGGAGCAAGCCCCTCCCCTACCGGGTCAGAGAATCGTTTGCTCTCAAAAAAACGACGGTGTTCAGCCGTCGTTTTTATGGTTTGTGCGAACAATATGTCTGTCCAAAATCCTTTTTTGAAGTTTTTGGGGTTTGGGGCTTTTTTCAAAAAGCCCCAAGCGCATCCCCTAAATCACTCCTCGTCGTCCTCTACGAAATCGACTTCGATCTTCTCCTGGCAAGCAGGGCAGATAAAGTTGTCGGGGTCGATGTCGGGATCAAAGCAAACGGTCTCGCCGCAGGAAGGGCAAACGATCTCGATGCACTCTTCCTCCTCCATGCAATCCTCAAGATCGCAGTTGCAGCAGTCTCCGTCGCACTCAAAATCGTCGTCCTCAAGTCCGTAGACCTCGTCCTCTACCATAGCCAGATCGTCGTCGATCTCCTCAATGTAGTCTCCGAGATATTCAACGTCCTCCTCAAGATTGGAGATGGCGCGTCCCATGTCCTCAACAAGCTCGATGAGCTTTTCGATGATCTTTGCCTCGGGCTTGTTTGCGTCAAGCGCCAGACCCTCTGCAAGTCCTTTAATGTAAGATGCCTTTTCTGTAAGATTCATATTATTATCCTCTTTCTTAATTATTACCGTATTATCAAAACGGGGAAAAGCAGATTTCCTTTCCCCGTTTCCGATTCAATTCAATTATGCTCTGGAGAGATACTCGCCTGTACGAGTGTCGATCTTGAGCACGTCGCCTATGTTGATGAAGAGCGGAACCTTGATAACCGCACCTGTCTCAAGAGTCGCGGGCTTGAGCGTGTTTGTAGCTGTGTTGCCTGCAAAACCGGGGTCTGTTTCCGTTACCTCAAGCTCAACGAACGTGGGAGGCTCAACGGAGAAGATGTTACCCTTGTAGGAAACGATCTTGCACATCATCTCTTCCTTTACGAACTTGAATTCATCACCAACCTTGTCATGAGCAACGAGAGTTTCTTCCCATGTCTCTGTGTCAAGGAAGTGGTAAAGATCGCCATCGTCGTAAGAATACTGCATATCCTTTCTCTCGATGTAAGCGTTCTCAAACTTGTCTGTGGGGCTGAAAGTTCTCTCGATAACGGAGCCTGTGATAACGTTCTTGATCTTTGTACGAACGAACGCCGCACCCTTACCGGGCTTTACGTGCTGGAATTCCACAACCTGGAAAACCTGCCCCTCCATGTCGAAAGTTATACCGTTCTTAAAATCGCCGGCTACTACCATGTTTTTGTCCTCCGAATTTTCCTTATCGCACTGCTGAACGCAGTAACCGATTTTAGTTTTTATTTTACATTTACATTGTAAACCAAAACTGCGATTTTTTCAAGGGGTTTTTATAATTTTTTTTTGAAAAAACGCAGATTTCTTTCATTTTTCACACAATTTTGCCCGCTTGGGAGCATTTTTTCACAAAAAAGTCAAAGAGCTGTTGAAAAAATCGCTCTTTTGAAATATAATGAAAACAGAACATAATTGGAGGTACATGCAAATGAAAGTTTTACTTGTAAACGGAAGCTCACGGGAGCGCGGCTGCACAGACCGCGCGCTCCGCGAGGTGGCGGCGGCACTTAATGCCGAGGGGATCGACACCGAATTCTTTTTTATCGGCAACGCGCCCATTCCCGACTGCACAGCCTGCGGGTCCTGCAGAAAAACGGGCAAGTGCGTGTTCGGTGACGTGGCAAACCGTCTGGCGGAAAAAGCGCTTGAATGCGACGGCTTCGTTTTCGGCTCTCCCGTCTACTACGCCCACCCCAGCGGACGTCTGCTGACCGTTCTTGACCGCGCCTTCTACTCCGCGGGAAGAAACTTCGCTTTCAAGCCTGTGGCTTCTGTCGTCAGCGCACGCCGCTCGGGAACGACCGCATCGGTGGAGGTAATAAACAAATATTTCGGCATCACCTCGATGCCCGTCGTCTCCTCCACCTACTGGAACGCAGTCCACGGCAACACCCCTGCCGAGGTGGAGCAGGACACGGAAGGACTTGCCACCATGACCAACATAGGGAAGAACATGGCATGGATACTCAAGTGTATCGAGGCGGGCAAGTCTGCCGGCATCCGGCAGCCCGAGCCCAAGCGGGAAAGAACCAGTTTTATCAGGTAAAGTGATTTTTTCACAAAAAACGGCGATCTCAAATCGCCGTTTTTTGTTGTTTCCACGTTTTTTTCGCAGCCTCTTGAAATTTCAAGAGGTCTATGGTAAAATACGGTTGAAATTCCAAAAAATTGAGGTAAAAAATGGATTACAAAGACATTTTGTCACTTATCGGAGGTCTTTGCCTGTTCCTTTTCGGTATGCAGGTCATGGGCAACGGCCTTGAGAAACGTGCCGGCTCAAAGCTCAGCACCTTTATCGGCAGACTTACGACAAACAGAATAACGGGCTTTTTGACAGGACTTTGCGTCACCGCAGTTATCCAGTCCTCCTCCGCCACCACCGTCATGGTCGTGGGCTTTGTAAATTCGGGCGTCATGTCTCTCAGACAGGCAATCAACGTAATCATGGGCGCGAACGTGGGAACCACAGTCACCGCCTGGATTCTTTCTCTGGCAGGCATCGAAGGCTCGAATTTCTTCGTCTCCATGCTCAAGCCCTCAAATTTCACGCCTATCCTGGCGCTTGTGGGCATTATCCTGTATCTGTTCATAAAATCGGACAAGCACAAGGACGTGGGAATGATCCTCCTTGGCTTTGCCACACTCATGTTCGGCATGGAAACCATGAGTGACTCAGTGGCGGGACTTAAAAACGTGCCCGAATTCACAAGCCTCATGACCGCTTTCCAAAACCCCGTCCTCGGCGTTCTGGCAGGTGCGCTCCTCACGGCTGTCATTCAATCCTCCTCTGCGTCGGTGGGTATCCTGCAGGCACTGTCCTCCACGGGCACGGTCTCGGTCGGCGCGACGATCCCCATAATCTTCGGTCAGAATATCGGAACCTGCGTCACGGCTCTGCTCTCCTCTATCGGAACCACGAAGAACGCAAAGCGCACGTCGCTGGTGCATCTGAGTTTCAACGTGATCGGATGCTTATTCTGGCTTATAATCTACTCCGTGATAAGAATTGCCGTTCCCGCAGTCTCGGCCTTCGTTGACCAAACCATGGCAAGCGAGGTCAGCATAGCGATAGTTCACACAGTATTCAACATCGCCTGCACTCTCTGTCTGCTCCCTGCGGCAGGACTTCTTGAAAAGCTGGCAATAAAGCTCGTCCCCGACGCAAAGGTCAAGGAGGAGGAAAATCCTCTGGACGAGAGACTTCTGGCAACCCCTGCATTTGCCATCGACCGTTGCCGCAGTCTTACCTCCGAAATGGCAGAATGCGCCGTCGGTGCGCTCATGTCCGGCCTTGATTCATTGAAAAAATACTCGCCCGAGATCGCCGAAGCGATCCGCGACGCCGAGGACAAAACGGACAGATACGAGGATATGCTCGGCTCTTATCTGGTAAAGCTCTCCGCCCGTGAGCTTAGCAGCAGCGACAGCAACGAGACATCAAAGATGCTCCACATGATCGGTGATTTCGAGAGAATTTCGGACCATGCGGTGAATATCATTGAATCCGCCGAGGAGATGAGAGAAAAGGGCTTCACCTTCACGGAACAGGCACAGAAGGAGATCGAGATCATGGTAGAAGCCGTCCGCGATATCGTTGACCGCACCTACCGCGCTTACGTTGACGGCGACGTCATGCTCGCCATGAACGTAGAGCCTCTCGAGCAGGTCATCGACAACCTGAAAAAGCAAATCCGCGCCCATCACATCCTGCGTCTTCAGGCGGGCGATTGCTCTATCGAGGTAGGCTTTGTTCTCTCCGACCTGCTCACAAACCTTGAGAGAGTTTCCGACCATTGCTCGAACATCGCCGGCTGTATAATCGAGATGAAACACGAAGATCTTGACCTTCACCAGTATCTCGGTGAGCTTCGCAGCACGAACCCCGACTTCCTCCGCGAATACGAGGAAATGCAGAAAAAATATTCTTTGGCATAAAATAAAATGCGTGGACAACAGCTCCACGCATTTTTATTTCAGAGAAAAAATATCATCGTATTCCGCACTGAGGATCTCTTTTATGAGAATTATCTCGTCAGGGTAAAGATGGCGCTGTCCCACCTCGATCTTTGCCACGGCACTTCTCGTTATGTCACAGCCTCGAAGCTGAAGCTTTGCCGCAAGAATATCCTGCGTCATCCCCGCTTTTTCTCGAAGACTTCGGATGTTTTGTCCGACTTTCTTTTCAATCTTTTTATTCATACAACACCTTTTTGCACTCATTTTGGAACAAATTCTTGACATAATTATACTATCGTGATATAATATCTATGCACTTATATCGGTGCACGACTTATAAAATTGAGAGGTAAAGACATATGTTAAAAAAAATCAAAGCTAAAAACCAAACAAACGCAAATAAAATTCTAATAGCAACCCTTTTGGTACTGATTACAGTAATACTTCTGTCCGGCTGTGCCGAACTCCCCTCCGAGGCTGACACCACCGAACCAAACAGGGATTTCTTAGACCAGCTTATAAATGATACGGAAAGCGAACCCATCGAAGATTCCGAGCCAAATGAGACGGGAGCAATATCCGATGTCGTGATAGATACCGAAGTCGACGTCACCCTCACACAAAAACCCGAAACTACTGAAAAGGCTCCCGAAGACACCACGAAAAAAAGCGACGAAACCACAAAAAAGATTGAAGAAACGACAAAGCAATCCGAGGAAACCACAAAGAAAGTCGACTCTGCCGATTCCAAGATGGTTTGGATACCCACAAAGGGTGGAAAAAAATATCACAAAAGCTCTGACTGCTCAAACATGGATGACCCAAGAAATGTAACGCTATCCGAAGCAAAAAGTTTAGGCTTCACCGCCTGCAAACGTTGCTACAAATAAACAAATCCCGCTCTGCTATCGTCAGAGCGGGATTTTTACACTCATTTTCAAAAATTATGTAATTTTCTTGTTGTAATTGTGAAAAAAGAATGTTATAATATATCTGTAATTTATGCACAAGGCTCTTTTATTTATTAAATGCCCTGCGCGGGCGCGAAAGGACAAAGATATGAAAAGACAAAGCGGTGTGCTTATGCACGTATCGTCACTTTACGGCGATTATTCCTGCGGAAGCTTCGGAAAAGAAGCGATCGAATTTGTAGATTTCCTTGAAAAAAGCGGATTCTCCTGCTGGCAGACACTCCCCTTCTGTATGACCGATACGGTAAATTCTCCTTACAAGTCATATTCTTCCTTTGGCGGAAATCCCAATTTTATCGACCTTGAGGAGCTTGCAGCCGAAGGACTTATCACCGAGCTTGAGCTTGAAATGTCAAAACAGAAAACTCCTTACGTCTGCGAATTTGACAGACTTAACATTGAACGTCTTCCCCTGCTTAAGCTGGCAACCGAAAGATGCTCAAAAGCAAAAAAGGCAAAAATAAACAAATTTATCCGTGAAAATCCCTATCTTGAGCAGGTCTGCCATTTTATGGCGCTCCTTACGGCAAACGATAACAAGAGCTGGTTCGAGTGGACAACGGAAAAATACGACAAGAGCGTATACGATCTGTGGAAGTTCATTGAATACACCTTCTTTGACCAGTGGAGCAAGATAAAAAAGTACGCAAACAGCAAGGGTATCTCCATCATCGGAGACATTCCGATCTACGTCTCGGACAACAGTGCCGATGTTTGGGCAAACCGAGATATGTTCCTGCTTGACGAGGACGGCAAGCCTACCGTCGTTGCGGGAGTTCCCCCCGATTACTTCTCCGAGGACGGTCAGCTTTGGGGCAATCCCCTCTATGACTGGGAAAAGATGGCGCAGGACGGCTTTGCTTGGTGGAAGGACCGCGTAAAGCATATGTACAAGATGTTTGACGGCGTGCGTATCGACCATTTCAGAGGTCTTGAATCCTTCTGGAGCATTCCCGCCACGGCAAAGACCGCCAAAAAGGGCAAGTGGGTAAAGGGACCCGGCAAAGCGTTCATCGACGCGATTCAGAGCGTCACAGACCCCAAAAAGAATTTCATTATCGCAGAGGATCTGGGCGAGATCACACCCGAGGTCGAGGAGCTTGTAAAGTACAGCGGATACCCCGGAATGAGAGTGTTCCAGTTCGGTTTCTTCGGTGACGACAGCTCTCATATGCCCCACAATTATACGGAAAACTGCATAGCATATTCGGGCACTCACGACAACAACACACTGCTGGGCTACATCTGGGAGCAAGAGGAAAGCGAGCGCCGCGAAATGTTCGACTACATCGGCTACGAGGGTAACGACCGCGACCGCGCCTGTGACATCGTTGTCCGCAACATTATGGCAAGCCATGCAGGAACGGTAATTTTCCCCATTCAGGATCTTCTGGGCTTTGGCGCGGACACCCGTATGAACACTCCCGGCCGATCCGAAGGAAACTGGGCGTTCAGAATAACGAAGGATCAGCTTGGTCGACTTGACCCCGAAAAATACCGCCGGCTGAACCGTCTCTACAAGAGAGGCGAGCTTTGATCAAAAAGCAGGAACAGGCAATGAAAGTAATGCAATTCAACATTCAGCACGGAGCTGAATTTTACCACCCAGAAAAAAGGATAAATCTTCCTTTGGCAGCATCGGTCATCAAGCGATTTGACCCCGATATCGTGTCTCTCAACGAGGTTCGCGGGATCGCCAACGGCGGTCCTGCCGACCCCGCTTACACAAATCAGACAGAGGAGCTGGCATTGCTGACAGGCATGACAGGCTATTTTGCGCCTGCCATCAACATCAAGGGAAAAGGACTTTACGGAAATGCTCTTCTGACAAAATTCCCCATACTCCGCTCGGTGGATATTCCCGTCCCCTCTCCCCGCGACCGTTATTACAACATTCACCGCTACGAGGACAGATGCCTGCTCAAAGCCGAGCTTGACGCGAACGGAAAAACGATCACAGTCCTTTCCTGTCACATGGGTCTCAACGACGACGAACGGGTAAGTGCCGTGGTCACCATCTGCTCAGAGCTTGAAAAAATAACCACTCCCGTAATCCTTATGGGAGATTTCAACATGACCCCCGACAACACTATACTCGATCCCATAAGAACACGTCTGCGTGACACGAGTCTCGGTTTTGCCTGCGAAAATCTCCACAGCTTTCCCACCGACAAGCCCCGAATAAAAATTGATTACATATTCACCTCCGAGGATTTTGATGTCATAAATGCCGAGATACACGGCACGTCATCCTCCGATCACCTGCCCCTGACGGCCGATATAAAGCTCAAATAACTGCTGTAAGCAGTAGAAAATGAAAGGAAAAGTCCTTTTCGGACGAAAGATTATGGATAAAATTTACGAAATTTACGAACGCTACTCCGCATATGAATTTGAGGAGATACTCGATTTCTATGCAAACTACGACTACTCCCAGTACGACGGGATCAAAAACGCCGCGGCGGGCGCGGGGCTCTCCTGGGGCTTGGCTATTGCAGGCTTCATCGCGCTCATTGCGCTGACCCTGGCGGTGCTTTCCTACGTTTTTTACTCCGTAGGGCTTTTCAAGATGGCGAGAAACCTGGGAATCGTTGCCCCCTGGCTTGCTTTCATTCCCGTGGCAAATCTCTATCTGCTCGGCCGGGTGGCGCAGGGCAACGGCGAAAAGAAGTGCAAGTTCCCATTTGGCTGGATACTCCTTGTTCTGACCCTTGTATCCGCGTGGCTTGAATCTCTGTTCTCGGCCTCTGTCGTCACGGGTCTTGCAAAGATCGTATCCGGCATGACTATCGAAAACGCAGTTACCTCCCTTGAGGAGCTGTTCACCTTTGTGGGTGGACCGCTGGTCTTGAACGTCATGGCGATCGCGCTCGTCAGTTTGCTGACGGCGATATTCTTCTACGTAACGCTTTATCACGCATACAAGGTCTGCGCAGGTGGATGCGCTCCTCTTTACCTTGCTGTTTCTGTCATACTTCCCATATTCATTCCCTTCTTCCTTTTCGCCAAGAGAAATTCTCTCGCAAAAAAAGAAGCCGAGCCTGCATAAAGAAAGGAGACGTCCCAAAAGGACGACACGACCATGAACGACAATTTCGGTTTATTTGACGGCTACGAAAACTTTGATTATTACGCTTACGAATCTGCCGCGACGGCAGGGGTCGCCATCATCGGAGTGATCCTTCTGATCGCTTCCGCTGTCAGCATCGCAATGTACCTGTTCCAGGCTATCGGGCTTTACAGAATGGGCAAGAGACTGAATATTTCGGCACCATTCCTCTCTTTTATCCCTATTGCGAACATCTACGTTCTCGGCAGAGTTGCCCAAGAGCCTGTTTATGGCAAAAAGAGACTTCCCTACGGCTGGATACTGCTCGGCCTGACCCTTGGCACCAATCTCATCAGCCTCAGCTCGATCCTGGGCACGGTGAGATATATAATCGAATTTGCCGAAAGGGCAACTATTGAGGATGTCTTTGAGGCCTTTGTGTTATCCTATTTGGCAAAGAGTTTCCTCACGGTAGTTGCAAGCGTTGCATACACGATCTTCTATTACATAACCCTTTACCACCTGTATAAAAACTTCAATCCCGAAAACGCGACCCTGTTCCTCGTTCTCTCGATCTTCTTCGGTTTTCTCACTCCATTTTTCATCTTCGCCAGCCGCAACAAGCCTATCGGCGGAGCAAACGCAGGAGGATTCGGTCAGGGCTACAACGGATATTACGGCGGCTTTGCGCCCAATCCGAACAATGGATACAATCAAGGATTTAACCAAGGGTACAACAATCAGAATTTCAATCAGAGCTACAACAGCGGATATAACCCTGCCTACGGAAATCAGGGCTTCCCGCCCTACACCAATCCCTCACAGCCCGAAAATCCTCAGCAACCTCCGCAAGACACCAACGGATAATAAAAAAGCCAATATGGATCAAATCCATATTGGCTTTTTTGAAGTCCGTACTTGCAGATAAGGTAGCTATGCCTCCCTCCGGGAGGGAGGTGGATTTTGCGAAGCAAAAGACGGAAGGAGCCTGCGTAACTGAAAATTTAGTCAAACTTCATGCCGTCGCATTCTCCCTCAGTCGCCTACGGCGCCAGCTCCCTCCCGAAGGGAGCCTATAAAATAAAGGTCGGTGGCAAAAGCCACCGACCTTTATTTTATTCAAGCTCAAAGGCTCCTGTATAAAGACTGTAATACTGTCCGCCCTGAGCGATAAGATCCTCGTGGGTGCCGCGCTCGATAATACGGCCGTGGTCAAGGACCATGATAACGTCCGAGTTGCGGACAGTGGAAAGTCGGTGCGCGATAACGAACACCGTTCTGCCTTTCATAAGTGCGTCCATACCCCGCTGAACTATCGCCTCGGTACGGGTGTCAATAGACGAGGTAGCCTCATCCAATATCATTACGGGCGGGTCTGCCACTGCCGCGCGGGCGATGGAAAGAAGCTGTCTCTGTCCCTGGGACAGGTTTGCACCGTTACCCGTAAGCATTGTATTATAGCCCTGCGGGAGACGGGTGATGAAATCGTGTGCATTTGCCAGCTTGGCGGCGGAAATGCACTCCTCGTCGGTGGCGTCCAGCTTGCCGTAGCGGATATTTTCCATAACAGTTCCCGTGAACAGATTTGTGTCCTGCAAAACTATACCGAGAGAACGGCGAAGGTCGTCCTTCTTTATCTTATTGATATTTATGCCGTCATAGCGGATCTTTCCGTCGGCGATATCGTAAAAACGGTTTATCAGATTTGTGATGGTGGTCTTACCCGCGCCCGTCGCGCCCACAAAGGCAACCTTCTGACCCGGCTCGGCGTAGAGGGTGATGTTATGAAGCACGATCTTTTCGTCCGTATAGCCGAAATCAACGTCAAAGAGCCGGACGTCGCCCTGCAAGGGCGTATAGGTGACCGTGCCGTCGGCGGTGTGGGGGTGCTTCCACGCCCACTTGCCCGTTCTGCGCTCGCTCTCGATGAGCTGTCCGTTCTCTTCCTTTACGTTGACAAGAGTAACGTAGCCCTCATCGGTCTCGGGCTTCTCGTCAATCAGAGAGAAGATTCTGTCGGCACCTGCAAGTGCCATAACGATAGAGTTTACCTCCTGGGAGACCTGCGAAACGTTCGCACCGAACTGCTTGGTCATACCGAGGAAGGTAACGACCACTGCGATTTCAAGTGTCAGACTGCCCGTCACAAGGGCGTGGATCGAATAATTGGGGACGTTAAAGGTGGTTAAGAAAAGTCCGCCCATGAACGCCGCCGCAACGTAGAAAATGTTGCCGATGTTATTCATGATGGGCATAAGAATGTTTGCAAAGCGGTTTGCAGAGGTTGCATCGGCGCAAAGCTGACCGTTAAGTTTGTCAAAATCCTCCGTCGCCTTGCCCTCGTGGCAGAAGACCTTAACGACCTTCTGACCGTTCATCATTTCCTCAACGAAGCCTTCGACCTTACCTACCGACTTCTGCTGGCGGATAAAGAATCTTGCGCTGTTTCCGCCTACCACCTTTGCGGTGAGGATCATAAATGAAATACCCACGAGCACCACCAAGGTCATCCACAGGCTGTAATAAAGCATGATGCAGAAAAGAGAAGCCAGGATCAGACCCGAAGAAAGAATACCGGGCAGTGTCTGGGAGATAAGCTGACGGAGGGTGTCGATATCGTTTGTGTAGTGGCTCATGATATCGCCGTGGCTGTTGACGTCAAAATACTTAATGGGCAAGGACTGCATACTATCAAACATACGCTTTCTCATATTGCACAGGAAGCGCTGAGTGATGACCGCGCCCAAGCGCTGGTAGGTGAACACGCAGGCAAGGGCAACGACGTAAACGCAGACCATTATCAGAATGGTCTTGATAATTTGAGGAGACATATCGGCATAGACTGCCGCGCCTGCCTCACCTGCCTTTACTCTCTCAAGACCCGTGGCAATATAGCCTGCGATCGTCCGCACGTAAATTGCGGGTGCGGTGCTGACAAGTCCAAAAAGGGCGATAAGGGAAATCTCAAGGATAAGAAGTCCCTTGAAATCCGAGAAAAGCATTTTTATGAGTCGGAGAAGCGTGCCCTTTTTAGCCTTGGGTCTGCCGCCGTGTGGCATCTGTGGTTTCTTACTCATCTTCGCCCTCCTTTCCCGAGCGGGTCTGAGATGTATAGACCTCGCGGTATATCTCGTTGGTCTCAAGGAGAGTTTGGTGGTTTCCTATGCCGTTTACGCGGCCGCCGTCAAGGACGATTATAACGTCAGCGTCCTCAACCGAGGAGATTCGCTGAGCGATAATAAACTTGGTAGTTCCCGGAATTTCCTCGCGGAATGCGCGACGGATAAGGGCGTCGGTCTTGGTGTCCACCGCCGAGGTGGAGTCGTCCAAAATAAGTACCTTCGGCTTTTTCAGAAGCGCGCGTGCAATACAAAGTCTCTGCTTCTGACCGCCCGAAACGTTGGCGCCGCCCTGCTCGATATAAGTATCGTAGCCGTCGGGGAAGGTCTGAATGAACTCGTCCGCCTGGGCCAGCTTGCAGATTCTGATCAACTCCTCGTCACTTGCGTTCGGGTCACCCCAACGGAGATTTTCCTTGATCGTTCCGGAGAACAGAACGTTCTTCTGAAGCACCACCGCCACGTTGTTACGAAGCGTATCAAGGTCGTAGTCGCGCACGTCCACGCCGCCCACCGTGACCTTACCCTCGGAAACGTCATAGAGACGGGAGATCAAATTTACAAGCGTGGTCTTGGAGCTTCCCGTTCCGCCGATAATACCCACGGTCTGTCCGCTCTCGATCCTGAAGCTGACGTCTTCCAAAGCAAACTTCTCGCTTTCCGCGGAATATTTGAAGGAAACGCCGTCAAACACGACCTCGCCGTTTTCCACCTGCATAACAGGATTCTCGGGGCTTTCGATGGTGCTCTTTTCGTCAAGAACTTCCACTATTCTGCGGGCGGATTCGATGGACATGGTGATCATAACGAAAACCATGGAGATCATCATCATGCTCATAAGAAGCTGCATGGAATAAGTGTTCATACCCGTCAGCGTTCCAAGACCGTACTTGACGCCGCCCGTGGAAATGACCAGCTTTGAGGTCAGATAGGACAGGGCGATCATGCAGGAATAAATGCAGAGCTGCATCAAAGGTGAATTGAGTGCAAGGATCTTGTCAACTCTGGTGAAATCATTTGCCACGTCCTCAGAGGCCACGCCGAATTTTCTGCGCTCGAAATCCTCACGCACAAAGGATTTTACTACCCTCATGCCCTTGACGTTTTCCTGCACCGATTCGTTTAGTCGGTCATATTTTTTGAATATGCGCTTAAATATGGGCATTACGGTGAAGATTATCTTGAAAAGTCCGAATCCGAGAATAGGGACTATCAGCGCATAGACCAACGACAGCTTTCCGCCGAGACGGATAGACATGATAAAGGAGAAAATGAGCATCATGGGACAGCGAATAGCCGTTCTGATGATGACCATGAACGCCATTTGAACGTTTGAGATATCGGTGGTCAGTCGGGTAACCAGGCTGGAGATAGAAAAGCGGTCAATGTTTGCAAAAGAGAAACGCTGAATGCTTCTGAAAACGTCGCCGCGAAGATTTTTGGCAAATCCGCAGGACGCCTTTGCGGCAAAGTTTCCTGCCAAAACTCCGAAGATCAGCGACAGAAACGCCAGGATCAACAGCTGTCCGCCGTATTTGAGTATGGTGTTCATGTCGCAGCCGCTCTCGATCTGGTCGATAAGTCCGGCAGTGAGGAACGGAATACAGCATTCGATTCCAACCTCGCCCAAGATAAACAGGGGTGTCAGCAATGCCGCGGTCTTGTACTCACGGATGCTGGCAGCAAGTCTTTTTATCATACGGAAAATCCTTTCAGTTAAAGTTCCCATTTGAGGGTATAGTTATCACTTTATTATTGTACCATTTTTTATCCCCGCGGTCAATACTGAAAAAACAATAAAAGAATTTATTTGCAAGCAAACTTTTGTTGCACAATCACAAAATGCTTTGCTCCGCAAAGAAAACAAGCCCGCCTTATAAAGACGGGCCTTGTTTTCAGTTATACTTTTTTATCTGCGGTATCGCAGAAACGATTCCCGCGGCAACGGCGGTTATCACGATCTCGGGGATCATGTAAAGTCCGTTGTAGAATATAGAATAAATGATTCCGAGCAGATTGCCCGAGAAGGTCGAAAGAATCGTCTCACCTATCTTGTAAAATCCCTCCTGGGAGAAGAACCAATCCGCCCACGCGCCAAAGAAGATATATCCCGAAACGATGTGGGCAAGGTAGCGCAGAGACAGTGCCACGACCGTTCCAAGAACCAGCGCAGGTGCTTTTTTCAGCTTGTTTCTGAAAATGCCGCCAAAGCCCAGCAGGGTATAAGCGATGATATAGTCGATAAGACAGATCCAGACAGCCGCGCCGTAGCCCATAAAGTCGTCACTGCCGACAGTGAACAGCGAAATAACGTATCCGCCGCCCGTAAAAGCACCGAAAGCAAGCTGGATAAAGGAGTAGACTGCGGCCGAGACAAGTCCCCACCGTGTGCCGTACATATAGGCGATGAGAACTATCGGCAGCATGCTTGCCACGGTAAATCCGCCGCCAAAGGGCAGATTGAGAAACGGGATATACGCACAGGCAAAGGCAAGAGCCGTTGCAAGTGCCAAAAGCATGGAGGTCAATACAAGCCTCCGAATATTGATCTTTGATTTCATAAAAGCTATACCTTTCCGCAAAAATTGCATAAAAAATTCTCACGGAAATACCGTGAGACCACCAAAAAAGGCATAGCTAGCATTCGCCCTTATATGACTCCCTTCGCCGGTATTATCCGTATCAGGTTAAAGGGTTCGGACGAAACGCCCATCTCAGCCTTCGCTTTGCGCGAGTTGGCACCCCCGAGGTGTTGCCACCTTGCTCAAATTATATCACCGTACTCCGCGCTTGTCAAGTACCCAAAGGAAGAAAACCCGCTAAAATTTACAAAAAGTTGATATATGCTTGAAGAAAATGCTGTAAAATATACGGGTGAGGTGATTTCATGCTTGGATACGTAAGACCATACGAGCCTCAGCTGAGGATAATCGAACAGCAGTACTACCGCGCGGCATACTGCGGACTTTGTCATGCTCTGGGAAGATCCTGCGGACAGCTCTCAAGGCTCGGATTGAGCTATGATTTCACGCTTCTCGTGCTTTTCCGACTTGCCTTGACCGAGGAAAAGCCCGAATTTGAGAAAAAACGGTGCATAGCCCACCCGTGCAAAAAAAGGCTGACCGTAAAAGGCTGTCGCGCCCTTGAATTTTCCGCTTTTGCCGGGACGATACTTGCATACAGAAAGATCCTTGACGACGTAGCCGACGAGCGCGGCACAAAACGGCAAAAGGCAAAGATAGCAAGATCGGTCTTCCGAGGCGGATACAAAAAAGCGAAAAAAAGTCTGCTCGAGCTTGACCGTTTCGTCGAAGAAAAGCTCTCGGAGCTTTCCGAGCTTGAAAAAGCAAAGACACCTTCGGCAGATCTGCCCGCAGGAATCTTTGGAGATATTCTTGCAGAGATCTTCTCGCATGGGCTTGACGGCACAGAAGAAAAGATCGCGGAAACCTTCGGTCGGTGCATCGGGCGGTGGATCTACATCATCGACGCCATAGACGACTATGAAAAGGATAAGGAAAAGGGACGGTACAATCCTTTTCTCTGCCTTTACGGAGAGAGAGAGATTGACGCCGAGATAAAAAAAGATATTGAAGCGGCACTGACCACCACCCTGGGCGATGCGGTCAATGCGCTCGACCTCATTTCGTTTGACGGCAGAAACGATCTTGAAGGGCTGCTGAAGAATATACTCCTGCTTGGCATGCCGGCAAAGGCGCATGAAATTATTTACGGCAAGGACTGCACGTCCTGCGAGACAGAATCGAAAGGAAACGACAAATGACAGATCCGTACAAGGTGCTTGGGGTCTCACCCTCGGCAAGCGACGACGAAATAAAAAAAGCATATCGAAATCTTGCAAAGAAATATCACCCCGACAGGTACAAGGATAGCGACTTAGCCGACCTGGCAAGTGAAAAAATGGCTGAGGTGAACGCCGCTTACGACGAGATACAAAAAATGCGTGCAGGTGGCGGAAGCTCGGGTGGATACAGCGGATTTAATTCCACCGGCTCAAACGACACCTACACGGCTATCCGAAATCACATCAACATGGGCAACACCGAGGTGGCGTATTCCATGCTTCAGTCGATCCCCGCAACCGACCGAGGCGCTGAGTGGCAGTTCCTCATGGGCTGTGTCTGCGTGCGTCGCGGCAATATTTTTGACGCTCAAAGCTATTTTGACACGGCCTGCTCCATGGATCCAAATAACGCCGAGTACAGAAATATGCGCGAACGTCTTCGCACCTACGGAACAAACCGAGGCGGATATGCGCCCTACGGCGGAAGCATGACTACCTGCAACGCCTGTGACATCTGCAATTCACTTATCTGCGCCGACTGTTGCTGTGAATGTATGGGAGGGGATCTGATTGGCTGCTGCTGATAACCAAAGACCCGAAATAAAAATCGAGCTTCCCAAAAGAAAAGAGATTAAAAAATCGA
>JAZODH010000084.1:0-17323 GCA_045596925.1 Eubacteriales bacterium | reverse complement strand
AACGACATGGCTACGATCCGACTTACGTCGACCTGCTTTTTGACCTCAAGCAGCTCAAGGGCGCGCTTCGCCTTACCCGCCTCTTTTTCAAGCGGGCCTACCTGTGCCGCGACCTCTTGGAACACGTCGTTGATACGTGTCATATTGTCCTCGGTAGACGCGAGCTTGCGCTCCGTTTCACTCTTTTTGTGCCTGTATTTCGCAATTCCCGATGCGTCCTCGAAAATGCTCCTTCTCTCGTCGCTCTTGCGCGAGATTATTTCAGCTATCTTACCCTGACCGATAATCGAATATCCGTCACGGCCGATACCCGTGTTCATGAAAAGCTCGTAAATATCCTTGAGGCGCACAGGCTGACGGTTGATAAAATACTCGCTTTCCCCTGCGCGGTAATAACGGCGGGTAACGCTGACCTCGTCGTAGGGACAGTCAAGACGTCCCTCGGGGTCGGTGTTGTCAAAGGTCACGCAGACCTCGGCATAGCCCATGGGCTTTCTGCTGTCCGCGCCGCCGAAGATGATATCCTCCATCTTACTGCCTCGCAGATTCTTTGAGGAAAGCTCGCCCAGAACCCATCTCATGGCATCGGAAATATTCGATTTACCGCTTCCGTTAGGTCCTACGATGACCGTAGCCCCTCGCTCGAAAGTCAGCTTTGTTTTATCGGGAAAGGACTTAAAGCCCTGCAATTCAAGTGATTTTAAGTACACTGGGGATCTCCTCCGTTGCCTTCTATTTTAATTTTAATATTATACCCTAAAAGTGTGTCGATTTCATGAATTTTGACGGCTTTTATGCCATTTTTTTGAAAATATTTTTCCTGCAGGCGCAAAAGGTTCTTTTTTCGCTGTCCAACCGCCTTTGACATAGCTCCCACGGGCACGAAAATGTCGACTTTTGCTCCTTCGCAAAGCTCGTCCGACAGCCCGTCAAGAGCCTCGCAAAGACGGTCGAAAAAGACCTCGCCCATGGCAAGCTCGCCGATGGCGCTGTGATTTGCACCGCCTATGACAGCTTCTTCGCTTGACAGGTTTTCCGAGGCGCAAAGACCCACCCGCAAGCATTTTACGCCCTGTCGGTCGAAGATCTTCAGCACCTCTTTTACCCTCATGACCGCTTCTTCGTTCGAAATGGGGGTGTAGCTTCCCTTCCGCGTCATCTCCTCAAGCTCGGTGTCACAAAAAACCACCGTGGGATAGACGCGCACCGCGTCAACTCCCATTTGGCAGAGCTTATTTGCGGTGTATATCTCGTCGGGCAGGGTCGATTCGGGCAGACCTATCATCATCTGCCCGACCAGCTCGAAGCCGTACTCTTTTACGAGCCTGCAAGCCTGCTTGGCACAGGTACTGTCGTGACCTCTTTTGCATGCCGTCAGCACGTGATCGCACATACTCTGAAGTCCCAGTTCGACGGCGGTAACGCCGTGGGATTTCAGTATGTCAAGTATCTCTCGGTCAATGTAGTCGGGACGGGTGGAAAGCCTTATACCGCTTACCTTTCCAAGCTCTACATACCCCTTTGCAACGCCCAAAAGATACAGCATCAGAGAACGGTCGATGCCCGTGAAGGAGCCGCCGAAAAAGGCGATCTCCGCCTCCCTTTCACCAAGGGTGGAAAGGGCTGTTTCGATCTCATCTACCACCGCTTCACGGTCAAAATCAAGATGTCCGGAAATTGAGCGTTGGTTGCAGAAAACGCAGTTGTTGGGACAGCCCAGGTGGGGTATAAAAATCGGTATATTGGCGTGTTTTTGCGGCTGCATTCCGGTCTCCTTTCGCAAATTTTGATGTGGTTAAAAAAGAGTTTTTGCCGGGCATACGCCCGGCGTTGTTTTAATAAATTATTCTCCAAAGAGCTTTATTGCCTCGGCGGCGGCAAGCTGTTCCGCCTGTCGCTTTGAGCGTCCGATACCTCGTCCGATGACGTTGCTGTTCAGTCTCGCCTCCACCTCAAAGCGCTTGTCGTGATCGGGACCGCTTTCGCCCACCGTCACGTATTCAAGCTTCTCGCCCTCTGCCTGCTGAACTATCTGCTGAAGCAGGGTCTTGTAGTCCTTGTGAATACCGTCATTCTCAAACTGTCTCAGTTCCTCAATAATAAACGGCAGAACGAATCTTGCCACCATGGCTTTTCCGTATTTTCCTGCGTCAAGATAGATCGCCGCCAGCACCGCTTCAAAGGCATCCGCCGTTATGGATTTTCGCTCACGTCCGTTGTTTTTTTCTTCACCGCGTCCCAACAGCAGATAGCTGCCAAGGTCGATCTTTTCGGCAAATTTTGACAACGCGTCCTCACAGACCACCGCCGCGCGCATTTTGGTCAGCTCACCCTCGGGACGCCTTGAATAATGGCCGTAAAGGTACTCGCTGACGATAACAGAAAGCACCGAATCTCCGAGAAATTCAAGTCTTTCGTTACATTCGCTTTCGGTGTGCTTCAGCTTCAGCTCATTTGAATAAGATGAATGGGTCAGCGCCGTTTCAAGGATAGAAATATCGTTGAACGTGTATCCCAGCGCCTCTTCAAGCCTCTTTTTATCGTAAGGTTTTTCCTGCATTTTTATCTCCAAAAATCAATATTACTCGGCGATCTCGCCCTCTTCCGCGCTCTTTTTAAGCTGTGCAATTTCGTCCGCGGTTTTGTCGCAAACACCCGACTGAGCAAAGCTTTGTGCCTGCTTTATGGCACTTGCAAAGGCCTTTGCCTTTGAGTTTCCGTGAGCCTTTATTACGGGACGGCGGAGTCCCAGGAAGGGCGCACCGCCGTACTCGGAGGAGTCGAATTTCTTCTTCATCGCGCCAAGCTGTTTTTTCACAAGCAAAGCGGAAATTTTGGTCTTCGCGTTTGCCATGAAAACATCCTTGAGCGAGCCGAGCAGAAGCTTGCCCATGCCCTCGATGGTCTTGATTAAGATATTGCCCGTAAAGCCGTCGGTTACGATTACGTCGCAGGTGTCGGCAGTTAAGCTGTTGCCCTCGATGTTGCCCACGAAATTGATGTTTTCATTCTTTGAAAGAAGCTCGTAGGCGGCAATTTGCAACTCCGTGCCCTTGCACTCCTCACTGCCGTTATTGAGCAAGCCCACACGGGGATTTTCGATGCCGAAGATCGACTTCATGTAGATCGAGCCCATTATAGCAAAGGTCTCAAGATATTGAGGCTCAACGATCACGTTTGCGCCCGAATCAAGCAACAGAACGGGGTTCTTCAAGGGAAGAACCGTGCCTATTCCCGCGCGCTTAACACCTTTTATACGACGGACAACAAGGGTAGCCGAGGTAAACAGCGCGCCCGTGTTTCCCGTACTCACAAAAGCATCGCCCTGACCGTCCGCAAGTGCTTTCAAACCCTTTATCATTGAGCTTTCGGTCTTTTTGCGGACTACCATGAGCGGATCGTCCGTCATCTCAACCGTTTCCTTTGCATCAAGGATCTCAAAGTGGCTGATGTCCAGATTTTCCTCGTCTGCAACGCGCTCAATTTGGCCTTTGTCGCCCACCAAAAGCAGGTCTGCGCCCGTTTCCTCGTAGGCACGGCAAGCGCCTTTTACAAGCTCAAGAGGGGCGTTGTCGCCACCCATTACGTCAACGATTATCTTCATGATTTTCGACCTGCCCGACGTGGGGCTTTCCTTTCAAAAAGTTGTTTTTATCCTAAAATTTCCGATTTACAAATACCGTCGATGATCTCAAGAGACCGAGCGGCAAGCGCCTCGTTTTTGGCGGTCTTCCCGCCTTTAACTCTGTAACCCAGCGGCTCAATTATGCCGAAATTCGCATTCATCGGCTGGAACTTACCCGTGCTTCCGCGGCTTACGTAAGCCGCCATTGCGCCTATCATGGTCGCCTCGGGGAATACGACCGCGTCCTTTTGAAGTGCCGCTTTTGCCGCATTGATTCCCGCCACAAAACCCGAGCCTGCCGACTCGATGTAACCTTCAACTCCCGTCATCTGCCCTGCAAAATAAAGCTCGGACTTATTGACAAGCTGATATTTTTCGTTGAGTACTCCCGGGGAGTTGATAAAGGTGTTTCTGTGCATTACGCCGTAGCGCAAAAACTGCGCGTTCTCAAGTCCGGGTATCATACGGAACACCCTTCTCTGCTCCTCAAAGGTCAGGTGAGTCTGGAATCCCACCAGGTTGAACATCGTGCCCTCGACGTTTTCTTTTCTGAGCTGTACCACCGCATAGGATTCCTCACCTGTTCGAGGATCTACAAGCCCTACGGGCTTGAGGGGACCGAAAAGCAGGGTGTCGTGTCCGCGCTTTGCCATGACCTCAACGGGCATACAGCCCTCAAATACGGTCAGGTCCTTCTGACTTTCCCGATCAAAATCCTTCAGCTCCGCCTCGCGGGCAGAGATAAGTGCCTCATAAAAGGCATCGTACTGCTCTCTCGTCATGGGGCAGTTGATGTAATCGGGATCGCCTTTATCGTAGCGCGACGCAAAAAATGCCGTGTCCATATTTATAGACTCAAAATCCACGATGGGCGCCGCCGCGTCAAAGAAGTGGAGTCCCTGACAGCCCAGCGTTTCGGCTATATACTGCGCCAGAGCGTCCGAGGTAAGCGGACCGCTTGCTATAACGGTTATTCCCTCCTCGGGGCAGGTCACTTCCTTTGAGATCACCTCAATATCCGAGTGATTTTTTATCTTTTCGGTAACGTACTCGGAGAATTTCACGCGGTCCACCGCCAGGGCCGACCCTGCGGGTACGCGGGTGGTGTCCGCCGCCTCCATTATGAGCGAACCCATACGGCGAAGTTCTTCTTTGAGCAGTCCCACGGCGTTTGAGGTACAGTCCGAGCGCAGTGAATTGGAACAAACAAGCTCGGCTAAGCCCTCGGAGTGGTGGGCGGGAGTGAATTTCTCGGGCTTCATTTCAAAAAGCCGAACGTGCGCGCCAAGCTTTGCCGCTTGCCACGCTGCCTCGCTGCCTGCCAGACCCGCGCCGATTATATTAACGGTCGGTTTCATCATTCCTCGCCTTCGCCGTTTTCTGCGGTTCTCTTGTAACCGCATGACTTATCGTGGCATATGATAAGTGCCTTGCCCTTCTTCTTGAAGAGCATTTTGCCGCAATCAGGACATTTTTCCTCGGTGGGCATATCCCAGGAGGAGAACTGACATTCGGGGTACTTTTCACAGCTGAAGAACACGGTGCGATTACGGCCGTATTTAGTCACGATCTTACTGCCGCACTCGGGGCAGGCAACACCGATATCTCTGGTCTTCTGCTTTGTAAAATCACATTCGGGGTAACGGCTGCAGGCAAGGAAGCTGCCGAAGCGTCCGTTGCGGACTACCATGTCAGCGCCGCACTTTTCGCACTTGCAGTCAGCTACGACCTCTTTCTTCTCTTCTACCTTTTCGGGAGCTATAAGAGGCTTGGTGTTACGGCACTTGGGGTATGCGGGACAAGCGGCAAATTTGCCAAACTTACCCGACTTGATAACCATTTTCGAGCCACACTTATCGCAGATAATATCGGTTTCTTCTACGGGAAGCTCGTACTGTTTTTCTCTGATCGTTTCCTCCGCATGAGCCAGCTTCCCGGCAAAGTCGCGGTAGAACTCGTCAAGCACAGACTTCATCTCGGTCTTTCCGCTTTCGATCTCGTCAAGATCGTCCTCCATCTCGGCGGTAAACTTATAGTCCACGATCTCGGGGAACTGCTCGCACATGAGGCGGTTCGTCACCTCGCCCAGGGGTGTGGGAACAAGGGATTTTCCGTCTCTTGCAACGTAGTTTCTCGCAAGGATGGTAGTAATTATTGGTGTATAGGTAGAAGGACGTCCTATTCCCTTTTCTTCAAGGAATTTGATAAGGGACGCCTCGGTGTATCTTGCGGGAGGCTCGGTAAAGTGGCGGGCGGGGTCGATCTTGTCACTCTTCAGAGTCTCACCCTGCTTGATCTCGGGCAGGCAGAGATTCTCCATCTCCTCCTCGCCGTCCTTGTGTTTCTTTCCTTCCTCGCCTTCATCGTAAACTACCATATAACCTGGGAAGGTCACGGTATATCCGCTGGTCTTGAAGATATAGGAAGCACACTCAAACTCAGCAACAACGGTATTCAGCTCTGCGCTCTCCATCTGGCTGGCAACGAAGCGCTCCCAGATGAGCTTATAGAGCTTGAACTGGTCGGGAGTAAGGTACTTTTTGATCTTAGAAGGCTCAATGGTAACGTCCGAGGGACGAATTGCCTCATGGGCGTCCTGAGAGTTGGAATTGGACTTGTAAACGTGAGGAGTTGCGGGGTAATATTCTTTTCCGAACTTCTCTGTGATAAAGCTCTTTGCCGCCTCCTGCGCGTCGGCGGAAATGCGGAGAGAGTCTGTTCTCATGTAGGTGATAAGACCCTGCACGCCGCCGTTCTCGGCACCGATATTTATACCCTCGTAAAGCTCCTGCGCCACCTTCATAATACGCGCGGACTGGAAGCCCAGCTTTTTGGAAGCTTCCTGCTGCATGGTAGAGGTGGTAAAGGGAGGTGTTGCGTTTCTGTGTCTGGTCGCACGCTTGACGGAGCGGGTGTTGAATGTCTTGCCCTCGATAGCACCGAGGATCTTCTTGGTTTCAGCCTCGGAAGCAGGCTTGATTTTGCCGTTTTTGTCGCCGTAGAATGCCGCCTTGAAGCTTCTGCCGTCATCACAGGACAGAAGTGCATCGATAGTCCAGTATTCAACGGGCACGAACGCCTTTATCTCCTCCTCGCGCTCAACAATGATGCGGGTGGCGACCGACTGAACACGTCCTGCGCTGAGACCGCTCTTTACGCTCTTCCAGAGCAGAGGGGACAGCTTATAACCCACGATTCGGTCAAGGATTCTTCTTGCCTGCTGTGAGTTTACCAGGTCCATGTCGATATTGCGGGGATTCTTTATTGCCGCCTTGATAGCGGTCTTTGTGATCTCGTTGAAGGTTACTCTGCGGGTCTTATCCACAGGTATTCCGAGTGCGTTTGCAAGATGCCAGGAAATTGCCTCGCCCTCACGGTCAGGGTCGGTGGCAAGGAAGACCTTGTTTGCGTTCTTTGCGTCCTTTTTGATGCTCTTTATCAGGTCGCCCTTACCTCTGATGTTGATATAGTGCGCCTCATAGCCGTTTTCGATGTCAACACCGAGAGTGCTCTTGGGCAGGTCGCGGACGTGACCCTTTGACGCGATAACTTTATAATTTGAGCCAAGGTAACCCTTTATGGTGTTAGCCTTTGACGGAGATTCCACGATTACGAGATTTGCCATTGGTTGTAAGTTCCTTTCTTTACTTTGTGTGACGTCACACGGTCAGTTTTTCAGATAATATCCGCCGGGAAGCGAGCTGATAACACCCTTTATTTCAAGGAAGGTCAGAGCGCTCATTGCCTCACCGGGGGTCTTGCAGACGGCCAGCACCTCGTCAAAGGAGACAGGTCTGCCGTCGGGGATAGAGCCGAAGATGTCCTTATATTTTTCGGGCAGGGAATCCATCACCTTACGGTCAACGGAGATCGTCGCGGACGCGTTTTCGGAAATCGCTTTTTCCTCGACATTCTCAAGTCTTTGCTTTTGGTCCGCATCGGTACGTTTCACCGGTGCCCTGCGAGCGGGGGCTTGCTTTTCGGATCGCATCTCCTCACGGCTTACCCCAAAGCATACGCCGTACCGAGAAAGTATCTCATCGCTTACATTTGAGCGTTCCCTTGCACGGCTGAGCCTTGCAAAATCCAGCTTGTTTGAATGATAGAGCGAGTAGCGGTTCAGAATATCGGACGCATCAAGCACAAGGTCGGCGCCGTTCCGCAAGAGTGAGTTGGTACCGACGGCATTTTCCGAATCGATATTTCCGGGCAGAGCAAAAAGATCCTTCCCCTGCTCCTGAGCAAGCTCCGCGGTTATAAGCGCACCGCTTCGCATATTACCCTCGATCACCAGAGTTCCCATGCCGATACCGCTGATGATTCGGTTTCTTTTCGGGAAATTGCGTCCTTCGGGGCGCGATGTGGGTGGATATTCGGAAATGACCGCACCGCGTTCGATGATCTTTCGGTAAAGAGTTGCGTGTTCAGGGGGATAGATAACGTCAACTCCGCTTCCGAGCACGGCAACAGTCGGCTCTCCTGCCTCAAGTGCGGCGCACGCCGCCACCGAATCCCCGCCCAGAGCCATTCCGCTGACGATACAAACGCCCGCCGACGCCAGCTCATAGGCTATTTTATACCCTGCGCTCTTTCCGTATTCGCTCGAAGTTCTCGTGCCGACAACCGACACGGAAACTCGCTTTGAAAGATCGGGCATTCTGCCCTTGTAGTAAAGAACGGCAGGCGGGTCTTTGAGACGGCGAAGCCCTGCAGGATAAAGCTCGCTTCGATACGTCAGAATACCTATGCGGAGCTTGGTGCAATAGTCGCTGATAGCCAGTGCCTCGTCCAGATTTTTGTCCGAGAGTGCCTCCTGCACGGCTTCCGGTATCTCCGCATCAAAGAGATCCTCGGGATCTGCGCGGAACACCTCAAAGGCGTCCGCATATCTTTCCATAAGGTACGGAAGATAGCGGCTTCCCGCGCCCAGCTTCTGGGCAAGCCATATCCAATACAGCGTTCCGTCGCTCATTTCCAAAGATCCTCCTTAAAGTTTCGATATCTCCCACATACAAATGGATGCCGCGACCCCTGCGTTGAGGGATTCCGCGCCGCCGCACATGGGTATAAAGACCGTTTCTCCGCAGGCGGAGATCAATTCGGGGGTGATTCCGTGTCCCTCGTTTCCGATGACGAAAACGTCGGTGGCGTCAAGCTCAAAATCGCCCAATTTCAGCGAATCACGGTGCAAAGCGGTGGCGAAAACACGCCGTCCTTCCGCTTTGAGAGCCTTCACCGAAGCACAAAGGTCAGTGCAGACGGTTATGTTCTTGCGGAACACCGCGCCCATAGCACCGCGGAGCGTTTTCGGGCTGAAAACATCGGCGCAGTCCGAGCTTAAAATGACAAGGTCGATGCCGAAAGCATCGGCACAGCGAAGGATCGTTCCCAGATTGCCGGGGTCTCTTACCGACTCTATGACAATAGCCTTGCCGGTCACGTCTTTTCCTTCTATTTTATCAGTTTTTTTGAGGTTGTCAACATATTTTGCCACGCAAATTATCCCCTCGGGGGATTTTTCGGGAGAAATTTTGTCAAAAGCCGAATCCGAAAGCAGAATGAAGCGCCCGACGCAACCGAGCTTTTCAGCTATTTCGGGGGATCTTTCAAGGCTTGACAGAACCTTCTCTTTTGCGCTCTCGCGCACGAAAACATATTCAATTTCTGCTCCGCATTTCACCGCCTCACAAAAAAGCTTTATGCCGTCAAAGCGGAAGATCTTCTCCGCATCGCGGTGCTTTTTGTCCTCCAATTTGCCCACTTTTACAACCAACGGATTGGCTCTCGAGGTAATGATATCGGGAGAAAAACTGATATTTATCGGCATTTTTATACCTCTCTAAATTCAAGAAAAAACCCGGTAAAACCGGGTTTTTTTCTGATTATTTTGCAGCTTTAGCTTTTTCTGCGAGAGCGGCAAATGCTTCCTTATCGGACACTGCCAGCTCAGAGAGCATCTTACGGTTGAGGTCGATGCCCGCAACCTTGAGGCCGTGCATGAATGTAGAATAGTTCATGCCGCAAACCTTAGCCTGAGCAGAGATACGAGCGATCCAGAGTCTTCTGAAATCTCTCTTCTTCATCTTACGGCCGGCGAAAGCGTAGTTACCGCTCTTCATCACCGCCTGCTTAGCCATCTTGAAGTGCTTGCTCTTTGCGCCCCAGTAGCCCTTTGCTTCCTTCAGGATCTTATTTCTTCTCTTGCGCGTCATCATAGCGCCCTTAATTCTTGCCATTTTTTCTTTCCTCCTAAGTTCTCTTTACGGTCGTCTCTTACTTCTGGATAAGAGTTCTGATGTTTGCTGTCATAGCGGGGCTGAGGTAAGAGCTGCCGCGAAGAAATCTCTTGCGCTTTGCGTCCTTCAGACCGAGGTTATGACGGTGCTGGCTGTGGTAATGCTTAACCTTTCCGCTTCCCGTAACCGAGAATCTCTTGGCGGATGCTTTATGTGTCTTGATCTTTCCCATTTTTCATATCTCCTTTTCGATTGAAATCTATATCACGTCCGACCTCTGCACACGTGGTGCACGGTCGAGTATGAACGAAATTAAGTGCTTATTTACCGGGCTTGAGCGGAACCACGATCATGCTCATGAATCGTCCCTCGGTGGAAGGCTTCTTGTCAACTGTTCCCACTTCCTCAAGATAGGCAGCGAAACGCTCCAGGATCTCGCGTCCGATCTCCATGTGGCTCATCTCACGTCCTCTGAACTTAACAACGGCTCTTACCTTATTGCCCTGAGAGAGGAACTTCTTTGCGTGATTTGCCTTGGTCTCGAAGTCGTGCACGTCGATTCGGCAGGAAAGCTGTACTTCCTTGAGCTCTGACGTCTGCTGCTTCTTCTTGGCTTCCTTTTCCCTCTTCTCACGATCGAAGCGGTACTTTCCGAAATCCATGATGCGGCATACAGGGGGGGTTGCCTTTGCTGCCATCATTACCAGGTCAAGTCCCTTTTCATAAGCCATTTCAAGGGCCTGGCTGCTTGACATGATGCCCAGCTGCTCGCCGTCCTCACCTACGAGGCGGATCTCCTTTTCCTGAATGTCCTCATTGACAAGCGTGTCTTTCTCTTTAGCGCTGATAAATATGCACCTCCATACAAAAAATTCGCACAAAAAAGTGCGGAAAAGAAATTCTTTCCCCGCACACAGACAGTCCGAGCACAGCCCGGAAATCATATCTGCACCTGCTCGCTTTGCGGCGGGGCGAGAACAAAGAATGTTCTGCTTCTTTTCTTTGGGAATTATACCACGCCGCACTCCGTTTGTCAACCCCTTTTTCAAAAATTTTTTCTCTTTTTTTCGCCCCGACCTTATGGAAAAAATGCACAAATCGACCAACCCTTTGATATTACTGAGTTTTGCGCTATAAGGGGTCAAGTTTTTTCCTTTCAAAGTGACAAAAAACGCAATTTTGAACAAATAAAATCGTCCATTTTGACAATTTACAAAGACGTTTTTTCGTGATATAATCACAATCGGAACGCACGGCGTCACTCAGTTAGGCGGAGTATCAATCTCATGATACCAACCCGGCCTATGGGTCACAGTCCGTGCTTTTTTCTTTGCCATATTATTAAATTGTAAATAAATATCCAAAACTATGGAAATTTCAAGAAAGTTGTGCTATAATACAGAGTAATATGCAATTTTGCGCCCAAAATCGGGAGCAAAAGATACAAATGAAAGGTTTTTATCACATAAATTCAAATGGCTATTATCGAAAAGATCGAAAATTTTACACTCCCCGTCGTTCCTTTGCGCGGGGTAGTCGCCTTCCCCGGCGTAACTCTCAATTTTGAATGCAAGGACTCTCTTGCATCCTCTGCCGTGACGGCAGCGGCCGCCACCGACTCCTTCGTTATACTTCTGACTCAGAAGAATCCCACAGCCGCAGAAGAGGACAAGGACGCATTTTTCTCTGTGGGCGTTCTCTCAAAGATCAGACAGACGGTTAAAAACTCGGACGGCGGCACACGCGTTATCGCCGAAGGTCTCTGCCGCTGTCAGATCCTGTCCATGCGGGGCTTTGCCGACTACATCATGGCAGACGTGCTCTGCAAGACCATAAATTCAAGCGACAACGTAGGCGTTAAGGGGCAGGCATACATCAGAGAAGCGATCACTCTCATGGACACCCTTACCGAATTCCTCCCCGCCCCCGCATCCGAGCTGAAGCTGAAGGCTCAGAGCATAAGAAATCCCGGTATGCTGGCAGACTTTATTGCCGCAAATATGCTGGTGCGCTACGAGGACAAGCAACAGGTGCTTGACGTGTTCGAGCCTATGAAGCGAATGAGAACTCTGCTTAACCTTATGGAGAGCGAGATCGATGTTCTCGAATGCGAAAAGGAGATCCACCAGACCGTCCGCGCAAGGCTCAACAGAAACCAGAAGGAATACTATCTGCGGGAGCAGATGAAGGTCATTCAGGAGGAGCTGGGCGGCGAAGGCACGGAAGCGGACGAATATTTTGACAAGATAATGGCGGCAAAGCTGCCAAAGGAAGTTGAGGAAAAGCTCTTAAAGGAGAACGAGAGAATGGCGAAGATGCCCTTTGGCTCTGCCGAGTCGGGCGTTATACGCACATATCTTGACACTTGTCTCGAGCTTCCCTGGACAAAGTCAACAAAAGACAGGGTGAATGTGGCGGCGGCGCAAAAACGCCTTGACGCCGATCACTATGGTCTTGAAAAGGTAAAGACGAGAATACTTGAGTATCTCGCAGTAAAACAGCTGAACCCCGATCTGAAAAATCAAATAATCTGTCTCGTAGGACCTCCCGGTGTGGGCAAGACCTCGGTGGGCGCATCTATCGCGCAGGCAATGAACCGCAAATACGTGCGCGTATCTCTTGGTGGTGTCCGCGACGAGGCTGATATCAGAGGACACAGAAAGACCTACATCGGTGCTATGCCCGGTCGTATAATGGCGGCAATGGCGCAGGCCAAGGTGAAAAACCCTCTCATTCTTCTCGATGAAGTGGACAAGCTGACCTCGGACGCCCACGGCGATCCCGCATCGGCTCTGCTCGAAGTTCTTGACGGCGAGCAGAACCACACCTTCCGCGATCATTTTGTCGAGCTTCCTTTCGATCTTTCCGAATGTATGTTTATAGCTACGGCAAATACTCTTGATACGGTACCAAAGCCCCTGATCGACCGAATGGAGGTCATCGAGCTTTCGATCTACACACCTGCGGAAAAGCTGGCCATTGCAAAGCGCCATCTTCTGCCCAAGCAGCTGAAGCGTCACGGGCTGACCAAAAAGCAACTCTCTATCGCGGACAGCGCCATTTCCGAGCTGATCGAATTCTACACCCGCGAGGCAGGTGTAAGAAATCTTGAAAGAAAGATCGGAGAGCTTTGCCGCAAGGCCGCAAAGCGTATAATCGAAAACGGAGACGAAACGATAAAGATAAAGCGCGAAAACGTAGCCGAGTTCTTGGGTTCGAGAAAGCTCTATCCCGATGCAATCTCGGAGACAAACGAGGTGGGCACCGTAAACGGTCTGGCTTACACCTCGGTGGGCGGAGACCTGCTCAAGATCGAGGCTTCGATCCTGGAGGGCAGCGGAAAGATCGAGCTGACGGGCTCTCTTGGCAACGTTATGAAGGAGTCCGCGCAGATAGCGGTAAGTTACGTGCGCTCTCTTGTAAACTCCGAAGATTACAAATTCGAATCCGACTTCTACAAGACCAAAGACATACATATCCATTGTCCCGAAGGAGCTGTTCCCAAGGACGGACCCTCCGCGGGAGTTACCATGACCACCGCTCTTGTCAGCGCACTGACGGGTATCCCCGTTAGACGGGACGTGGCGATGACGGGTGAGATCACCCTGCGTGGCCGCGTGCTTCCCATCGGAGGTCTCAAAGAAAAGACCATGGCGGCGTATACTGCAGGTGTCAAGACCGTTTGCATTCCTGCCGACAACATGAAGGATCTTGAGGACATTGATCCCACGGCCCGCGAAAATCTCAACTTCGTTCCCTGCAAGAGCATAAGCGACGTTTTAAATCAGGCTCTCGCAAGATAAAAAAGGAGGCACTATGGCCCTCAACACACAAAACGTAAATCTGAAAATATCCGCGGGGCGCATCAACCAGTTTCCCCGTGACCCTATTCCTCAGGTGGCATTTTCCGGACGGTCAAACGTGGGAAAAAGCTCGCTGATAAACACCCTGCTTTCAAGAAAAAGCCTGGCACGTGTCAGCTCAGCTCCCGGAAAGACCATAACCATCAATTTCTACGAGATCGACAAGAAATTGTTTTTTACCGACCTTCCCGGCTACGGATACGCAAAACGAACATTTGCTGACAAAGAGGTCTGGTCGGCGCTGACCGACGGGTATTTTACGAACAATCCAAATATCGATCTGCTCGCTCTCGTGGTACAGCTTATCGACAGCCGTTGCGGAATCACAAAGGACGACGCCATGATGCTCTCATTTTTGACAGAGACGGGCATTCCCTTTGTGGTGGTGGCAACCAAGTGCGACAAGCTCAACGCCACCGAGCGCAAGAAAAATCTGGCGGCTTTACGTGAAAGCGAGCTTATCCCACCCGAGGTCAGCATAATTCCATTTTCGTCTCTCAAGGGCGAAGGAAAGGCGGAGCTTTGGAAGGAAATTGCTCTTTACACCGATATCAAGCTTTAATTTCGGAGGCAAAAATTGCTGTTTAACATTTTAGGCGGCGGCCGAGAGGGACTTATTACCGCCCTGCTCTGCCTGCCCGTAATTCTCTTTTCCCTGTCCTTTCACGAGGCGGCTCACGGATACGTTGCCTACAAATTAGGCGATCCTACCGCCCGTAATCTGGGAAGGCTCACGCTCAATCCCATGAAGCACCTTGACCCGTTCGGCGCTCTTGCAATGCTTCTCATCGGATTCGGCTGGGCGAAGCCCGTACCGATCGTGGCAAGAAACTTTAAAAATCCCCGCTGGGGTATGGGAATCTCAGCCATTGCAGGGCCTGTATCCAATCTTATTCTCGGCGTTGTCGGCTGCGTGCTCTTTTCCGCCGCATCTGCCGCTTGGAGCCTTGATATTTATATGGCACAGGTGCTCGGCCAAGGAACGCCTATTGTAAAATGGTGTCTGCTCAATCTGGCATATATCTTCACCTATATGAATTTCGCCTTGATGGCGTTCAATCTTATCCCCATTCCTCCCTTTGACGGCTCGCGCTTTGCATATCTTTTGCTTCCAAGCAAATGGTATTTCAAGGTCATGAAATACGAGCAGACACTGATGATAGTTATCATCGTGTTGTTCCTTGCTCTTTCCCGCGTCGGCTACAATCCCGTAAGCTTTGTTGCAGGCGGTCTTATGGACCTTATCTGCAACCCCTTGACAAAGCTTTTTATGAAATTGTTCTGAAATCTGTGTGAAAGGAGACCCTAATGGACACAATAACCTACCGACTTGACAGCTTTGAGGGTCCCCTGGACCTTCTGCTGACGCTGATCGACAAAAACAAAGTCAGCATAGCCGATATACCCATCGTACTTATCTGCGACCAGTACATGGAGTATATAAAAGAGGCACAGCACCTTGACATGGAGGTAGCCGCAGAGTTTATAGTTATGGCCAGCGAGCTTATGCTCATAAAGAGCAAGCTTCTCCTGCCACGTCCCGAGGACGAGGAGGAAGACCCCCGTGCCGCTCTTGCCGATGCCCTGCTCCGCTACAAGCAAGCAAAGGAAGCAGCTCAGAAAATGAACGCTCTTTACGCCGTTTACAGCGGCAGAATGATAAAGGACACCGACGAGATCTCTCCCGACAGAAAGTTCGTGGCGAATCAGGACGCAGTCGATCTTTACGCCGCCATAAAGCGAGTTATCGCGCTCAATTCCGCCATGGAGCGGGCTGAAAAGACACACTTCACTCCCCTTATCCAAAAGCCTATCGTTTCGGTAGAGCTGAAGATAATCGGCATACTTGAAAGAATGTCGAAAAAGCCTTCGTCGACCTTGGGCGAGCTTTTGGCGGGCGCCCGGTCGCGCGCCGACCTGGTGGCGGCGTTCATCGGAATTTTAGAGCTTGTAAAGGTGCGTCGTGTGCTTATCGCGGACGATGGAAAAGACGAATACGGCGCAGATACCGTTCTGACCCTCAACCCCGACGTTGACGACAGCGCGGTAAACGTAAGTATAGATTGAGTTTAAGAGGTAATTATGGACGAATCACCAAAGAACAGCATAACCGAGCTTGAGGCCGCCATTGAGGCTATCCTTTATGCGGCAGGTCACTCGGTATCCTACGCAAAGCTCTCGGAGGTTTTGGGACTGCAGGTGCGCGAGCTGAAGCAGCTCATATCCCACATGAGCGAAAAATACAACGGCGAGAACAATCGGCACGGCATTTCTCTTATGATGTTTGACGACGGCTGCCAGTTCTGCACAAAGGAAGATTTTGCTCCCTACATACGCGAAGCGCTGGGAATCCGCCGCGGCGGCAATCTTTCCGCTTCCTCCATGGAGGTTCTGGCTATCGTTGCCTACAACCAGCCCGTTACCCGTTCTTACGTTGACACGGTGCGCGGCGTTGACAGCGCTTACGCCATGAATTCTCTTATCGACAAGGAGCTGATCGAGGCCGTGGGCCGTCTTGACGCACCAGGTCGACCTATGCTCTACGGCACAACTCACAATTTCCTGCGGGTCTTCGGAATAAATTCCGTGTCAGAGCTTCCCGAGGTGGAGCCTATTAAGGTCGAGGGCGAGGCATCGGGCGAGGTAGCGGTAAGCGAACAGCTTTCCCTTGACATTACACAGCCCGAGGCTGTCCCCGCAGAGGAAGAAAGCATCTCCGAGGAATAATTTTACTGCAAAGGGTCAAAATAAGCGAGAGGAGGAGATTTTATCCATGCTTGCATTGAAGATAATTCTAGGAATACTCCTGTTTCTCGTCCTTCTCCTTTTGTTGCGGGTAAAGATCTCGGTGATCTCGGACGGAGGAGACGCAAAGCTGCTCCTGCGGATAATGGGGCTTCCAATAAAGCTCTTTCCCCGAAAGCAAAAAAAGCAAAAGATACGCATGTCGGACTACACGCCCCGCGGACTTCGCCGAGCGCAGAAGAAAAAGGACAAAAAAGCGCTGAGGGAAGCAAAAAAGAAAAAAACGCAGGAACCCTCAGATGAAGAGGTGGAAAAAGCTCCTCTTTCCGAAACCGTGTCAGCAGTCACAACCCTTGCAAAAAAGATAATCTCAAAATTCTTCCGCCACCTGCGCATCGACGTGGCAAGGATCCGCATAAGCGTCGGCACCCCCGATGCAGCAAAAACCGCTATCCTCTACGGTGCGGTCTGCCAGGGTGTGGCGTATCTGACCGAGGTGCTCCAGAACGTCACAAACGTCAAAAAAACGAAAAAAACCGAGGTATCGGTCTCAGCCGACTTTGTGTCGGGCAAAACGCAAGCCGATATCGACATCTCTTTTTCCCTGACCGTATGGCAGGCGCTGGATATTCTTCTTGGCGCGGCCTTCGAATATATCAAAAACAAAACAAATCCAAATAAAAAACGACGTGAAAGGAATTGAACGTAATGGCTGAATCAAAAATTTCCGAAGTAATTGCTACTTCCCTTGAAAGTCTCCGCTCAATGGTCGATGCAAACACGGTCATCGGCTCTCCCATAAACACCGAAAGCGGTACCACAATAATTCCCATTTCAAAGATCTCCATGGGCTT
>JAZODH010000083.1:0-20971 GCA_045596925.1 Eubacteriales bacterium | reverse complement strand
CATGGCCTCGATGCCTTCCTCGATGAGAATGTCGTGCTGAGTGCCGTTTCCGCGAATGACCGTTACGCGGGGCAGAAGCTCCGCCAGCTCCTCGGCCTTTTTCTCGTTGTCTTCGAGCAGCTTGACCGAATATTTCTTTTGAGAAAGGGCGTCGGCAAGATAATATCCTATTCGGCTGCCGCCGATTATCATAATGTTTTTCAAAGGAGATTTTACAAGATTCGCCTCAGAAAGGAAATCGCCAAGGGTTCTGGCGGCGGCAGTGAAGTGGATCTTGTCCCCCTCCTCGATCTTAAAAGTACCCGAGGGAATAAATACCTCGTCTCCGCGCTGAACGGCGCAGATAAGAACTCTCGTTTTCAGTTTTTTACCAAGAGAGATAAGCGTTTCGCCTATAAGAGCACAGCCCTTCTCGGCAACGATCTCAACAAGGGATACTCTGCCTTTTGCGAAGTTTTCGATCTGTGCGACCGAGGGGAGGTTGATGATGTGGAAGATCTCGTTTGCCATTTCTTGCTCGGGGTTGACTATCATAGCGATGCCCAGATCGTCCTTCATCTCGATTATCTGTTTTCTGTAGTCGGGATTGCGGACGCGGGCAATAGTACTTGTTACGCCCATCTTTTTAGCAACGAGACAGGCAAAAACGTTCATTTCGTCGCTGTTGGTCAGCACTATGGCAAGATCCGCATCCTCCATGCCCGCTTCCTTTTGAATGTCAAGACAAGCACCATTTCCGACCACGCCGAAAACGTCGTATTTTTCAATGAGTGCCTCGACCTTCGACTTGTCCTCATCAATGATCGTTATGGTGTGTCCTTCACCCGAAAGATCTCTCAGGATCGTTCTTCCGATAGTGCCGAGACCTATTATTACTATTTTCATTTATTTTTCCTCTTCAATATTTTGAGGGCGGTGTGCCCGTGTGCTTCTTAAAATCTCTTGAAAATTCATATATGCTGGAATATCCCAGGGAGAATGCTATGTCAGAAAGACTTCCGTAGTCGCTTCGCAGCATTTCCTTGGCTTTTTTTATGCGGAGCGCCTTGACGTAATTCATGGGGGACACGCCGTAGACCTGGGTAAAAAGCTTGCGGAAATAAACGGTGGAGACACCTATTATATTTGCCAAATCCTCGTTTTTTATGGTTTTGTCCAGATTTTTTGAGATAAATTCCATGACGGGCAGAAGCTTTTTAGCCTTTTCTCCCGGAACGTATTTCTTTGTCTGTACCTCGCCCAGCTTCAGGAAAATATTGTATGCATCCCGCATGCACTCAGCTTGGTACATAGGCTTTTTCATGAGCCGTTTTCGCTCGATGCCCTTTAAAATATTCAGGATCTCATCTCCGTTTGATATGGGGACGGAAAGAATACGGTCAATGACGGCGTCGCATTCAAATTCAAGGCTGATAAAGTGTCCCGTTTTTGTGCATTCCCACGAGTAGCTGAGACCTTTCGGTAAAATAACAAGATTGTTAAGATTTGACGTGACCGTCTCTTGACCTACCCGATATACGGTCTCTCCCTCATATTTGAGGGCGATGGCAAAGCAAGAACGGTTGATTCTTTTGGCACCGGTTCCTTTTTCGGTGTAAAGCGAGGACGCACCGTGTATTTTTTTGATGATCATACCTGACAATAAGTTTTCCATGGCCTTCCTCCTTTTTTGTAATTATATATTATAAGATTGCTTTTGTCAATATTTAGTATCAAATCTGATAAAAATATCATATTTGACATTTACTTTTGCCTTGGGCGTGGTATCATGGGGTCAAAAAAGGGGGAGTTTGCAATGAAGCGTATAGAGGTCCTGCCGATAGTTTCAAGAATAGAAGACCCCGAGAACGCACCCAAGATCTATAATGAACTGTGCGACGACCCCAATTTCCCAATGGGAACAGTATTTGATTGGAGAAACGTGTGATGAAAAAAATAAAGCTTGGTCAGATCGGCATTGGTCACAATCACGGAGAGGCGAAAATGCTTGCCGCCAGAAAATTTCTGGAGCTTTTTGAAATAGTCGGCTATGCGGAGGAAAACGAAAAATGGATACAAGACCGAGGCGGATTGCGTGGCTACGAAGGGCTTGAGCGTATGTCGGTGGATGAGATCCTTGAAAAATCGGACGCTGTCCTGGTTGAGAGCGATGTCTGGGATCTGACAAAATATGCCAAGATGTGCATAGATGCGGGCAAGCATATCCATATGGATAAGCCGGCAAGCGGAACGCTGACAGAATGGAAATCCCTGCTTGACAGTGCCGAGGCGCAAAAAATGGTTATCCAGATGGGCTATATGTACCGCTATAACCCTGCAATACTTCAGGCTCTTGAGCATATCAAAAACGGAGATCTGGGTGAGATTTATTCGATCAACGCCGAGATGAGCACCTACCACGGAGAGGGCTACAAAAAGTGGCTTACCAACTTCAAGGGTGGTATCATGTACATTCTGGGCAGCCACCTGGTCGACCTGATAGTTTATATTCTCGGTGAACCCGATCGGGTGACCTCATTTTTAAAGCACACAGGACTGCACGGTGTTGACTTCGAGGATAACAATCTAGCAGTGCTTGAATACGGCAACACGCTGGCACGTATTTTCGTATCCTCGGTTGAGGTCAACGGCTTTGGACGGCGTCAGTTTATGGTTTCGGGAAGCCGCGGAACCGTCAATATCTGTCCTCTCGAGCGTCCCATGACCATGACCTATTCGGACACGGAGATCGCTGACAAAGCCTACGAGGACAGAAAGAAAATACTGACCTTTGAAGACAATACTGCAGACGGTCGCTATGATATAATGATGCAGGATTTTTACGCATATATCATGGGAACAAAGGAAAATCCCTTTACATATGAGCACGATTATAAGGTTCAAAAGGTGCTCAGCGAGATCTGCGGACTGGAATAGGAGAAGTGACATGAAAAAGGTTGCATTTATAACGGGCGCAGGCGGATATATCGGCGGTGAGGTGGCTATGACCCTTTCCCGTGACGGCGCGAAGATCGCCGTTTGTGATATAAACGAGGCGGCGGTCAATGCCACCGTTGCAAGGATAAACGAAGCGGGTGGCGAGGCCCGCGGATATGTGGCTGATGTGACCGATTCAAAGAGCGTCGATAACGCCGTAAATCTCGCTGCGACCGAGCTTGGCGGACTTGATATAATGGTCCACGTTGCCGGCGGAAGTGCGAGAATTGCGGGCAAGGACGCAAAATATCTGCCTCTGGCAGAGCAGGAGGACTACGTTATCGACCGAGTGCTGAAGGTCAATCTTTACGGTGCCATTTGGGCATCCCGCGCGGCGGCAAGAATTATGATAAAGCAGGGAAGAGGCGGCAGGATCATCAATTTCTCATCCGCCGTCGGACTTATGGGATTGCGTGGCTGTGCCGATTACGCCGCATCAAAGGGCGGAGTTATGTCTCTGACTAAGGCTCTGGCAAAGGAGCTGGGCGAGTATAACATAACGGTAAATGATGTGGCACCGGGCATAGTCATGCGTCCCGAGGAGGGCGACAATACCGATCGTGCGTTGAAAACAAACGTACTCGGCAAAAAGTGTACGGCGACCGATATTGCAGAGCTTGTAGCGTTTCTGGCATCCGATAAAGCAGGTTTTATTACGGGTCAGACCTACGTTTGCGACGGCGGCAGAACTCTTTCCATGAAAGGAACAGACTGAAATGAAAAGACCGTCATTTGCATATGGAAAGTCACCGATGATCGTGGCTGTCATCAAAGAAAAGACCGCTTATGCCGCTATATGTAAGATCAGAGAGGCGGAATTTGCGGGTGCAAGAGGAATTGATCTTCACCTGCCTTACCTGCGCCCCGAGGAGAATTTTAATTGGAGGTAATAATGAATATGAAAGCAATGCTTGTTGATGAAAATAAAAATCTTGTTTGGAGTGAGGTTGACGAACCTGAGGTGCTTGACACACAGGTGCTTATCGACGTGTACGCCGCGGCTCTCAACCGCGCAGACCTGTTACAGAGAGCAGGAAAGTACCCGTCTCCTGCGGGGTGTCCCCCCTGGATGGGGCTTGAGGTGGCGGGAAAGGTCATTGAGGTGGGCAAAAGCGTGACTAAATGGAAGGTCGGAGACCGCGTTTGCGCTCTTCTTGGTGGTGGCGGTTATGCCGAAAGAGTTGCCGCAGACGAGGGCATGGTAATGCCTGTTCCGCGCGGACTTTCCATGGAAGAAGCGTCTGCGCTCCCCGAAGCCTTCGCCACCTGCTACCTGAACCTGTTCATCGAGGGTAGATACCGTGAGGGCGAAACTCTCTTTTTCCCCGCAGGCGCAAGCGGTCTTGCAAGCGTGGGAATCCCCATGGCAAAGGCTTTTGGCGCGTACGTTATCACTTCAGTCTTGGGGGAGGAAACAAAGAAGAAGATCGCGCATCTCGGCGCGGACGTGGTAATCGATTCTACGTCGGAGTCGGTGGTTGATGTATTAAGGTCCGAATCCGAAAAAGGTCATCCCATCGACGTTGCCATCGACTGTCTTGCAGGTGAGACTATCGGCGAGGCGTTTCCTTATGTGAACGAGGGCTGTCGCTGGGTGCTTATATCCACTCTTGCGGGAATAACTACCGAGATCCCTTTGCGTGCACTTCTCACAAAAGGCATTGAACTGAAGGGAGGTATGCTTCGAAAGCGGTCTGTCAAGGAAAAAGGCGAAATTCTCGCCCAGCTTGTCAATCGCGTATGGCCCAAGCTTGAATCAGGCGAGCTTCGCCCGACCATCTATAAAGTTCTTCCGATGACCGAAGCTGAGGAGGCTCACGCCATACTTGAGCGTGGCGAGAATGTGGGCAAGGTAGTTTTGAGAGTAAAAAATGAAGATTAAAAATCTTATTGCGCCTCTTTTCGTGATGCTTTTGTGGGGATTGCTTTTTCCCACGGTGAAGCTGGGTATGAAGACTTACGGCGTAGAGTCCTTGGGCGATATTCTTGTTTTTGCGGGACTTCGGTTTGCCGTTTGCGGAGCCGTCATCTGCCTTTTTGCACTGTTTCGGGATAAGTCCTCGTATAAGGACGCGAAAAGCTCGATTTTACCCATACTTTTGTCCGGACTCTTTGCCGTTGTGCTTCACTACAGCTTTACCTATTCGGCGCTGAATCTGTGTGAAAGCTCAAAGACCGCGCTCATAAAGCAGACGGGTGCGCTTTTGTATGTTTGCTTTTCTTTTGTGTTTTTCAAGGAAGATAAGCCCACGTGGAAGAAAATAATCGGCGCCGTCCTCGGTTTTCTCGGCATTGTTGCAGTAAGCGGGGATAATATGGGGATTTCCTTCGGCATCGGCGAATTTCTCGTCATCTGCGCGTCCTTTTGCACGGTTTTTTCCAACGTCGCGGGCAAAAAAGCCCTGGAGAGGGTAGCCCCCGTTACTATGACGGGCATTTCCCAGTTTTTTGGTGGTATAGTTCTTCTCGCCGTCGGATTTTTACTTGGGGGAAAGGCTCGGATAACCCTTGAAAAGTCGTACATTTTCGCACTTATCTGCGTAGCATCGATCTTAAGCTATTGCCTGTGGTTCGGTGCAGTGAAAAAAGGAGAGCTTTCAAAGCTCTTTATCATTAAATTCGCCGAGCCGGTTTTCGCTTGTGTTTTCAGCGCGCTGATGATCGGAGAAAATGTGCTGAAAATTCAGTATTTGGCAGGATTTTTGCTTATTTCATTCGGTATCGTGCTGTCGGAATTGCGCTCGCCCCTTGAAAAATCCCGCAATACGTGATACAATGGTGCTAACATCCTAAAAAAGGAGTTAGAAAATGAAGATCCGCAAAAAATGCCTGCCCTGTATCGTAAATCAAGCGATAAAATTTATAGACGTCTCCTGTCCCGATGACGGCGGAAGGCTTTTGAAAAAAGTATTTGAATACATGAGCCGTGTCGATTTTGAGAGCACGATTACTCCCGAGCTTGTTGGCGAGATATTTGCCATAGTCACGCGCGAGTCGGGGAACTTCGACCCCTATAAGGCAACGAGAGACTTTTACAACGAAAAGCTGACGGAGCGGAGTGACGAGCTTGAAAAGACAATAGAAAACTCATCCGACCCCTTTGCCGAGGCGGTGAAATACGCCATTATCGGAAACATCATCGATTTCAGCCCCGGTTACGAGCTGACCGACCGTGCGCTGAAGGAATTTTTTGATCGCTTTGGCAGTGAAGCTCTTGAGATCGACCATACCGCGCATCTTAGAGAGGACATTCTGAGGGCAAAATCCATCGTTTATATCGGTGACAACTGCGGTGAGATCGTCCTTGATAAGCTCCTGCTCAAAAGGATCAGAACGCTAAATTCCGACGCGCCAATTCACTTTGTAACAAAGGGCGCGCCTATCCTCAACGACTCTGTTGCACAGGATGCGCTTTCCGTCGGAATTCAGCAATACGCCAACGTCATCGATCACGGGGACAACTGCCCGGGAACGGTGCTTCACCGCACGTCGGAGGAGTTCCGCAAAATCTTTGAGAGCGCCGACCTGGTGATCTCAAAGGGCCAGGCGAACTACGAGGGACTGAATGAGGCACAGGGAAATATCTATTTCCTGCTCATGGCAAAATGCGCGGCTATTGCGCAGGATATCGGAACATCCGAGATGAAAATGATCTGCAAGAAAAAATAAAAAACAGCACCGAAAATCGGTGCTGTTTTTGATTTAAGCCTTGTTTTTATCCGTTTCTCTGATCTGAACTCGTCTGATCTTACCGCTGATGGTCTTGGGAAGCTCGTCGACGAACTCAACGATTCTTGGGTACTTGTAAGGCGCAGTGTGTGTCTTGACGTAATTCTGGATCTCCTTGACCAGCTCGTCGGAGGAAGTCGTACCACGGGTGAGCACGATGGTCGCCTTTACCGCCTGACCTCTTACGGGGTCGGGAACACCCGTGATCGCGCATTCAAGCACGTAAGGCAACTCCATGATAACGCTTTCGATCTCAAAGGGACCGATACGGTATCCCGAGGACTTGATAACGTCGTCGATACGTCCAACGTACCAAAGATAACCGTCCTCGTCCATGGTCGCCTGGTCGCCCGTGTGATAGTAGCCGTCGTGCCATACGGAATCGGTCTTTTCTTGGTTGTTGTAGTAGCCAAGGAAAAGTCCGCAGGGAGCTTTGCCCTCGGGGATCTTTATGCAGATCTCGCCCGTTTCACCTGCGCTCAGCTCGTTTCCGTCAACGTCAAGGATACGGATATCGTAAAGAGGGCTTGCCTTACCCATAGAGCCGATCTTGGGGGTCGTTCCCACAAGATTGGAGATAGCCATGGTAGTCTCTGTCTGACCAAAGCTCTCCATGATGGTCAGTCCCGTAGCTTTTTTAAACTGATGGAACACCTCGGGGTTCAGCGCCTCGCCTGCGGTGGTCGCGTACTGGATAGAGGAAAGATCGTACTTTGAAAGGTCTTCCTTTATAAAGAAGCGGTACATGGTGGGAGGCGCGCAGAAGGTGGTGATGTTGTATTTTGCGAACATGGGGAGAATATCCTCAGGGTGGAAACGGTCAAAGTCGTATGTAAATACGCCCGCCTCGCAGAGCCATTGACCGTAGAGCTTACCCCAAAGCGCCTTACCCCAGCCTGTGTCCGAGATGGTCAAATGATGACCGCTCGGTTTTACGTTGTGCCAATATTTTGCGGTGGGATAGTGACCCAGAGGATAGGTGTAGGAGTGAGCCGCTATGCTGGGGTAGCCTGTCGTACCCGAGGTGAAGAGCATAAGCATGGGGTCATTTCCGCAGGGGGTGTCGGGACGGCGTTCGTATACGTCCGAGCAAAGAGCCATTTCGCTGTTGAAATCATGCCAGCCGAGACGCTTTGCGCCAACGATCACCTTTATCATGTCGGGGAATGCCTCGGCGGCCTTTTCTGCGTGCATGGCAACGTCGCCGTCTGCTGTGCAGACAACGGCCTTTACACCTGCCGCCTTGAAGCGGTAGTCAAAATCGTGTTCGAGAAGCTGATTGGTGGCGGGAATTACGATAGCACCGATCTTGTGAAGTGCAAGGATAGTGAACCAGAACTGGTAGTGGCGCTTCAATACCAGCATGACCCTGTCGCCCTTTTTGATTCCCAGGGACTCAAGGTAATTTGCGGTCATGGCGGAGTACTTCTTCATATCGCCGAAGGTGAAGGTGTGCTCCTCTTTTTCGTTTGAAACCCAGAGCATGGCTCTCTTGTCGGGGGTCTTTTCGGCAATAGCGTCAACGCAGTCGAAGGCAAAATTGAATTTGTCCTCGTTCTTGAAGGAAATAGACTGAAGCACCCCGTTTTCGTCAACCTTTGTTTCAATAAAGTTGTCGGCAACTGTGTTTTCCATGTGATGCTGACGGATAAAGTCGGGAAGCTCAGCGTATTTGCCCGTTTCCTTTCCTTTTGCTGTGGTGGGACGGAGAACTACGGCGTAGATCTCGCAGTCCTCACCGCCCAGAGCACGCATGGCGTGAGGCTCACCGCTGTTGTAGTAAATGGTGTCGCCGGGATTGAGTACCTCGGTGCGGTCCTGGATCTGGAAGAGCAGGGTGCCCTTGACCACGATATCGATCTCCTGACCCTCGTGGGTAGCAAAGTGCATATCCTCGCCCGATGCGGGGATCTTTACAAAAAATGGTTCACCGATCTTGTTTCTGAAGGAAGGCGCAAGGTCGTAATAATAAAAGCCCGACTTTCGAGCGATGGGAAGACCTTCACCGCTTCTCGTTACGTTGTAGAGGGAGAGCTTGGGGCTTCGACCCTCAAGCAGGTCCTTGATCTCGACGCCGAAAACGTGAGCGCATTTGTAAATAAAAGTGAAGCCGAAGTCCGTTTCACCTTGCTCGAGTATCTTGTACCTTTCCTCGGTGACCTCGGTCTTTTCTGCCATTTCCGCTTCGGTAAGCCCTGCAATGGTTCTCAGCTCCCTGATTCTGGCGGCAACGTCTTTCAGTTGTGTGTCCATTTTGTTTTCCTCCCTTTAGGCGAAATTTTCGGAAAATGTCATAAAAAAGCAAAAAATCCCAAGCTCGGTTCAAAAACCTTGCTTGAGACGAATATTACTATCCGCGGTACCACTCAAATTGCACGTATAAAACGTGCCTCTTTACGGCTCTGACAAGCCTTGTGCAGTTACGTTGCACGGGACGGGAACGTCTACTCAGCGTAATGCCTTTCGGGCTCCGGCTCGGAAGTGATGGGTCAAGCGTTTCTCTGCGTACCGATTTTCACCTGCCATCGGCTCTCTGTGAACGTGTCGAAACAGACCGTCTTCGTCATTGCTGTTTTTACCACATATTCTGTTATGTTACGCATTATACCACCGCAAAAATGTTTTGTCAATAGAAAAGTGAAAAATTTTTGAGAAAAATTCCATATAAATACCTGTATTTACAAAAAGCGGTATTGTGTGTCGGATATATATTTTTATTGACATATTTGAATAAAAATGATATAATCAACAGAGATGACTTAAAACAACAAAGGAAAGTCACTTTGAACGAAGCCGAAGAAGGAGAATATTATGTTTTGTAAGAAATGCGGCGCACAACTGGCAGAGGGTCAGCTCTTCTGCGGTACGTGCGGAACACCGACCTTTAACAACGGAGGCTCAGAGCAGGCTCAGCCTCAAAATCAGCAACCCACTCAGCAGCCTGTAAATCAGAACCCCGTTTATCAGCAGCCCCCCATGGGCGCATATAATAATGCACAGCCCAATCCTGCGATGTTCGCAGAAAAAAGAACTCCCAAAAAGAGCAAAAAGCCTGTTATCCTGGCAGCAGTTATTGCGGCTGTCGCGGTTCTTGCAGTTGCGGCGGTGATCTGCATTCCTATGATGAAGCGCGCTTTCATGAGTGATCGGGAAGTCATGGCAATGTATGACCGCGATATGATAGAAGATAGCCTTGAGGCTCTTTCCTCGCCCCTTGAAACAGTGGGAGAGGATGCAAAATACAGCGGCAGTGTCGGAGTAAACCTTTCCGATTACCTTGCAGGACAGTTCAGTACATATATCGGCGATATCAGCTCCGGCAAGATCGATTTTGACGTAGCCGCAAAGGGACAGCAGTACGGCTGCCGTCTCAACCTTTCCTTGAGCGACACCAATATCATTGCCATTGACGTTACGGTTGATATAGAAACCGACAAGGTTTACGTGACGGTCCCCGGTCTTATTGACGGTGCGCTGGAGCTTGATCTGGGAATGTTTATGCCCGAAGGCGGCAAGGCGTCGGTATCGTCCCTTGTGGAAAATATGTCCTCCCTTGAGATAAGCGACAAGGTCATCAACGACGTTCTCGCTATCGTCGACGCGGCTTACGATGCCGCAGGAGACGCAACAAAGAACAAAGAAGCTTTTTCTATCGACGGCGTTTCCTGTAACTGCACGGTCTACACCCTCACGATCAAAGAGGAAACTGCGGCTAAAATGGTGGTAGCAGCTCTTGAACAGCTCACGAAGTCCGAGAATATCAAGAATTTTGCGGGCGACCTGGTTGAAAACTATTACACGGGACTCACAAGAGAAGAGATCATTTCCGAGATCGACGTTTTCTGCAACGAGGGAATAAGTTCTCTGACCGAAGAGGATATAACCTTTGGCGACAACGTTATCGTATATAAGATGTACGTTGATTCCGACCACGTGATCGGCAGAGCCTTTGAGGTAAACGGCGTTAAGATTCTTGCTGCTACTGTAAAGAACGGCCGCGATAAGGCGTTTGAATATTCCATTCACCAGGAATTTGAAGGCTCGATTGAATTTTCGGGCAAGGGAACAGAGGAAAACGGTGCGTTCACGGGCGCGGCGTCTCTGACCGCCTTTGAGAATGAGATAGTAAATCTTGAATTTGACAAATTCATGTATGATGATGAAAAGCTCGCCGGAACGGTTGAAATAACCCTGGGCGACGGCATTGAGGATCTTGATCCTTATAATGAAACGCTGGTCGTTTTGTCTACGCTCAGAGTCACCCTTGACTTTGATGTGACGGATAAAGCAAGCAACGTCAGCATAGGACTTTCTCTTATGAACTTCGATCTGGGCGAGATCGTTATCGAAAGCGCCTCCGACAGTATCTACGTTCCTGCGATCCCCGATGGAACAACATACAGCGACCCTGAGGAATTCGGAAGCAATATTGATATTTTCTCGCTTTTCGCCAGACTTGCTCAGGCGGGACTTGATCTGAGCGGTCTTATAGGCGGAATGCTCGGCTGATAATAACGTGAACAAAAGAAACCGCTGCTTTCAGCAGCGGTTTCTTTGAAAAGGATCTTATAAAAATGGATTTCAGAATAAGTGAGATAAAAAAGAAATACGGAAGAAAAACGATCTTAGAGGATATAACTCTTGATGTGCCTTCCGGCAAGTGTATCGGAATACTTGGCGTTAACGGAAGCGGAAAATCCACTCTTTTGAGCATTCTTGCGGGCGTGCGGCGAGCCGACGGAGGCAGCTTTGCGTGCGATGCGGGCGACCTTCTCAAAAAGAGTGCTCTGCGCGCCGAATACGTGGGATACGTTCCCCAGGGGACTCCTCTTATGGAGGAGCTCAGCGCCCGTGACAATTTGCTTTTGTGGTATTCCCGAGGCGAGCTTAAGGACGAGCTTGAGAGCGGAGTTCTGTCTCTGCTTGGAATATCGGACTTTCTCACGAAGCCCGTTTCAAAGCTCTCGGGCGGCATGAAGAAAAGACTGTCTATCGGCTGCTCCATGGCGTGCCACCCCAAGATTCTGCTTATGGACGAGCCATCGGCGGCGATAGATTTCGTGTGCAAGAAAAATATCACCGACTATATCACCGCTTTCAAAAACAGTGGCGGCTCGGTCATCATCACCACCCACGATACCTCGGAGCTTTCGGTCTGTGACGATATATACCTGCTCAAAGACGGCAAACTCGTCTCCTATGACTTTGACGGCGACCCGGAGAAGCTGGCGGTGAGTCTGCTATGATGAGATCTCTTGCTTATTTTCGCCTCTGCTTGAAAAAAGCATCAAAAAGTCTTGTGGCTGTGGCCGTGGCGATCTTGCTTTTGGCGGGCGTGCTGACTCTTGCCGCCGCAGTCATGGTAAACACGGACAAAAACGACGTGAGCCGTCAGAAGATAAAGATAGGAATCGCGGGAGATACCCAGGGAACGCACCTGGGCATCGGCTTTGAAACCATCGCACAGGCAGACGACATCAGCTTCTCGGTGGATTTTGTAAACATGACCGAAAAGGAAGCTGAAAAAGCCCTCTCGACGCTTGAAATAAGCGCGTACGTGCTTGTGCCCGACAACTACGTTTCTTCGCTTGTGAAAGGAGAGGATGCGGTGCTGACCTTCGTCATGACCAGATCCTCTGCCGACATTTCAGCAATACTTATGAGCGAGGTGGCGCAGGTGCTGTCACCCCTTGTGACCGACTCCGAGAGCGGAATATACGCCATGATGGACTACGGCTACGACAACGACGCCGACGGCATGGCGGATAAAACAAACCGCCTGAATCTCAAATACATAACCGAGATACTTGACCGTAGCTCGGCTTTTGAGCTGCGCACCCTCGGAATCGATACTCTCAGCACGGCAGAATATTACGTTTGCGGTATCATAACCTTTTTCCTGCTTATCTTCTCGGTTGCTTGCTGTCCGCTTTTTGCAGATAAAAATCTACCCATGGGAAGGCTTCTTTTGTCAAAGGGTATGAAGACGTGGCAGCTGATACTGTGCGAATATCTGTCTTATTTTCTGCTGATATGGCTTTCACTTTCGGCTTTGTCGATTGGTGGAGGAGCAGTTTGTCAGAGACTTGATATTGGCATCGACCCTCGTTGGGTAACGAGACTTTCCGTCTCTCTTTTGCCATGCGTGCTGATGATATCGGCTCTGCAATTTGCCTTGTACGAGCTGACGTCGGGAATAATCTCGGGCGTGCTTGCGCAGTTTGCGCTGTCGGCGGCACTGGGCTATATTTCGGGTTGCTTTTATCCTTATTATATGTTCCCGCAGAGTATTCAGAGAGTGGCGTCGGTATTGCCGTCGGGTATAACCTTTGAATTTTTGCGTGAAAACATAGCTTTGCGCGAGAGCAACGTATGGGGCGCATGTTTGCTGTATACGGCGGTCTTTTTCGCTCTTTCGGTGTTTGTCAGACATAAAAGACTTTCGGAGGAAACGGCATGAAAAAGATAAGACGCGGACTTGTGTGGCTTTTCATGATCTGGAAGCGAATGTTCAAAAAGCCCGGATACATTGCTTTACTTGCCTTGATCGCCTTGCTTGCGCTCTCCTTTTCGGCCTTCTCGGAAAATTCGGGGGAGCTTGTGAAAATAGCGATCTTCGCCGACCACGAGAGTACCCAAAAGGTCTTTTCGGAATCGGAAAAAAGCACTACCATAATTAAATACGAATATTTTGACAGCGAACAAAAGGCTCTTGAAGCGGTGACCGCACGGGGTTACGACGCCGCGTGGATACTTGAGGGCAAGCTTGATGATGCCGCCGAGAATTTTATCGGGGACGGGGAGCCCGTGGTGCGGATATTCCAGCGGGAGGACACGGTATTTCTGCGTCTTGCCCGTGAAAAGCTCTACGCCACCATTTATCCGTATATCTCAAAAGCGATCTACGACGGTTTTATGACCGAGAATTTCCCCGATGCCGACAGGGAAGCGACCGACGGCTATTATTACAGTCAGTTCGAAGCACGTCCTATAATTGAGATTAAATTCAACAATTCCGAGCAAAAGGTCAGCGACCTGAAGCTGCTGGCAAGTCCCGTTAGAGGAATTTTGGCGGTGGCGGTCTTTTTGTGTGCGTATGCGGCGCTCATGAGCTTCAAGCGTGACCGCGACGGCGGACTTTTCGCCCGAAGCCCTGAGAGCAGTCTGGTTTTTATTGAATCGGCGTATATACTTATCTCGACCTTTAACGCCTCGATCCTCACTCTTGCTTCAATGTGGCTGACGGGGATATTCACGACCCTCGGCACTGAGCTTTTGCTCATGCTTGTCTATATTTTTCTGTGTACTGCGTTCTGCATAGTTATAGGTGAACTGACCGAAAGCATAGGCGCCCTTGGAGCATTAATGCCGATCTTGACGCTCGTTATGCTCGTTCTTTGCCCCGTATTTATCAATTTGGCGGACGTTCCGCAAATACAGCTTCTCCTGCCGCCTTTTTATTATCTGTCCTCGCTCCGAAGTGCGGATTATATTGTGTATTCTGTGTTTTATGTTGCGGTCTCCGAGGCACTTTACGCCATGTTGCGCCTGATAAAATATGGATTTCTGCAGCATAAATAAAGAAAGGAATGATGATAATGAAAGAAATGAATTGTCTTCGATGCGATAAAGAAATGCGCTATATTAAAAGGGAAAAGATCCAGCTTGGCAAAACGGGTTGGTTTCTGGGGGATCTCCCGAATCTTATGGCAGGTGCTATGGAGGTTGATGTTTACACTTGCACAGGATGCGGAAAGATAGAATTCTTTTTGGCTGAGAATTGCGACGAGACCACGCCTCAAAAGCAATGTCCCAACTGCGGAAAGACCCATGATTTCGATTATCCCAAATGTCCGTTCTGCAAATACGACTATAATAACTGAAAAATCCCCGACGGATTTTCATAAATCCGTCGGGGATAATTTTAATCAAACACCGTTTCGATGACCCTGTCACAGCAGAACGGGGAATACCGCCACGATGACATATGCTTAACCTCACCCGGGTCGACAAACACCTTTTGAGGAGGCATCGGCGGTTCGTCCTTTGACAGGTCGATGAGCACCAGCTTGACCTTCATTCTTTCGGGAATGATGTTTTTTATAAATACAGTGGCCGTGCTTCCGATCTGTACGTCCATGCCCGGACGGTCGTCTCTCAGCTCAGCCAGGCCCGCAAGATTCGGGGTCAGCTCAATGAAGATGCCATAGCTTTCAATACTTCGCACTATCCCCGCCACCGTCTGACCTACATTGAAGAACTCCACATTCTCTTCCCATGTTCCGAGAAGCTCCCGACGGCTGACGAAAATGCGCCCGTTCGTCTCGTCAATGTTTTTGACGATGACGTCGATCATCATGCCGTTTTTGAGACGGTCTGAGGGATGGGAGATGCGGGATACGGAAATACAGTCCACCGAGAGCAGGGAAGAGATCCCGCATCCGATGTCAACGAATGCGCCGAATTGCTCTAAGTGCGTGACTTTTGCGGGGATGATGTCCCCCGGGATCAGATCTGCGAGAAAATTCCGTTCGCATTCCATCTGTGCCATCCGCCTCGAAAGATGCGCAACCACGCCGCTTTTTGTTTTTTCAACGCTCATTACCTTAAAGCATACGGGCTTTCCCACACGCGTAATGATCGCAATATCCTTTAAGACCTCGCCCTGACGGCAATATACTGCCTCGTTTTTTTCGATTATGCCTTTTGTTCCGTAAAGGTCAACGTGCAGATTAAGCTCCGAATCGCAAAGGACCGCCATGCCTTCAAGTATCTTTCCGTTCGCCATGGCGCGCTCAAGTCCCGTGACCGATGTTATGTACTCTCTGTTTTCGGGGGTGCAGAGCCTCGTCCCCTCGGGCGTGTATGTGTTTGTACTCATATGGATTTTACCCTCCGTTTGTTTTATGGTAAATCATATGATGGAGGAGAAACAAAAATGACCGCCCGTGGCGGTCATTTTTGTCATATGTAAAATTTGTCGCTTTCCTTGAGATCAAGAAGCGTTACTATCTGCTCAAAACGCCTCATGGCGTCGTCAAGCCCGGCGGGGTGGTGAGCATCCGAGCCGAGATAAAACTTGCAACCGCAGGCCTTGCCTATTCTGTAAGGCCTGAGCGCTCCCTCAAGAAATTCCGGCTCGGTGTATCTTGCAAAATCGGTGTTCAGCTCAAAGCCCGCACCGCGTTTCGCCAGCTTTGTAAACACTCGTGTCAGCTCCGCGTCGCTTATTGCGTCAATGATCTTTACGTGTTCCATAGGATCTGTTTTTCTGTTGTGCGCCATCAAAGGGCAGGTCAGATGAGCGATTCCGATCTTGCTAAAGGGCAGGTCCATGTCAAGCACCGCGTCAAGACGCTCAACGTAAAGCTTTGCTCTGTCGCCGATCGAGGTCTTGTCGCCATATCCCGGCATGTGAAGATGCGTCGTGGGAATAATGATAAAATCAAACTTGTCGTAGGAGTCGGGGGATATTCCGAGAGTCAGATGGCTGTCAAGCTCTGTCTCGCATCCGAACATGAATTTGACGCCCTCTGCCTGGGGCAGGGGAAGAATTTCCGAAACGTGACGGAGATCCTGACGCTCGTACCAGGGAATCGTGCAGGGAACCTTTTCGCTGTCCCAGAAGTGGTCGGTGACGCAGATTTCCTTGAAGCCGTTGTCGAGGGCGTATTTTAAAATGCGCTCCGCATTCTGCTCGCGGTCACCCGAGCAGGACGAGAGCTTTGAGTGAATATGAAGATCGTGGTCGATCTTGAACTTTTCATTTGTTATAAGCGTGTCGGTCAAAATATTCATCTCCTTTTCGGTACGTTTTTACACCGTGATTATAGCACATTCGACCAAAAAAATCAAGCAATTTTGACATTTTTACCAAAAAACAAAAGGTAAAATTAAAATTTGCAAACGAGAAAACAAGAGAAAAACATATAAAAAACGGCGAAAACAAGAGCTATTAAAAATCTAAATCAAAATAATCAAAATTTCTTTCCAAAAGGGGTTGACAAAATCTGTCGGGCGTGTTATAATATGCAGGTCAAAATTACTGAATGTATTTACGGAGGATTTTTAAAATGTCTACATTTATGGCAAAGAAAGAAACCGTAGAGCGTAAGTGGTATGTTCTTGACGCGGCAGGTAAGCCTCTCGGTAAGACAGCAGTTGCTGCTGCTACCATTCTCAGAGGTAAGCACCGCCCCGAGTTCACACCCCACGTTGACTGCGGTGAATACGTTGTAATCATCAACGCTGACAAGGCTGTTCTTACAGGTAAGAAGCTTGAGCAGAAGTACTATCGTCACCATTCCGGCTACATCGGCGGTCTCAAGGAAGTAAACTACAAGACCCTGATGGCAACAAAGCCCGAGATGGCAATGGAGCTTGCAGTAAAGGGCATGCTTCCCCACAACACCATCGGCAGAACATCTGCTACTCGCCTTAAGGTTTATGCCGGCAGCGAGCATAATCAGCAGGCACAGAAGCCTACTCCTTATGAGTTTTAATGGAAGGACGGTAATAACTAATGTATACAAGCGCTAAGCCCTATTTTTACGGTACAGGCAGAAGAAAGCATTCCGTTGCACGCGTAAGACTTGTTCCCGGAACAGGTAAGGTAACGATCAACGGTCGTGACATTGACGATTACTTCGGTCTCGAAACACTGAAGCTCATCGTTAACCAGCCCTTTGGAATCACAGGCACAGAAGGCAAGTTCGATATCATCGCTAACGTTTGCGGCGGCGGTATTTCCGGCCAGGCAGGTGCTATCCGCCACGGTGCGGCTCGTGCACTCCTTCAGGCTGATGCTGAAGCATATAGAGCACTCCTCAAGAAGGCAGGACTTCTCACTCGCGATCCTCGTATGAAGGAAAGAAAGAAGTACGGTCTCAAGGCTGCTCGCCGTGCTCCTCAGTTTAGTAAGCGATAATTTACTATTTCTTATATACAAAAAGCTCTGCTATGCAGAGCTTTTTGTTTTGCGGGAGGATAATATCCTCCCCTACGGTGCGACGCGATTCTTTTGTAGGGGAAGCTATCAGCCTCCCGATTTTAATCGGCTATTTACTTTTGTTGAAATTTATGGTATAATACAACCGATAGATAAACTTGAATTTGACAGGAGGATAATACTATGGCATTCTTTCCGCCAATCCCACTCACTAGAAAAAATGTAATTATAAAAAAGTTGAAGATGTGCGGTGCGACTTCTGAGGAATCAGCCAAAACATTGGCAGAAGCAGGAGTAATCAATCCTAACGGATTTAAGCGTGTTACGGAAAAGTTGGTTGAAACAAATATAATTCATAAAACCTCAGACGGTAAATATTATATTTGATTTGAAAAATTCCAATTTGTCGAACAGAACCGCGTTGTATCGGTGTAAGCAATACGTCGATATCAAGTAAAATCAAAGAGGTTTACAATGAGCGAAAAGAAAAGATGTACCTGGTGCAACGAAAAAAATCCACTATACGTGGAGTACCACGACCGTGAATGGTGCCAACCGAATTTTGATGATAAGTATCTCTTTGAAATGCTGATCCTTGAATCCTTTCAGGCGGGACTTTCCTGGGAGTGCGTGTTGAACAAAAGAGAAAGCTTCAGACGGGCCTACGATGATTTTGATATAGAAAAGGTCTGCTTGTATGGCGACGAAAAAATGGCGGAGCTTGCACAAAATAAAGAAATAATCCGAAACCGCCGCAAGATAAGTGCAAGCGTGGGCAACGCACGGATTTTCAAAGAGATCGTGCGCGAGTACGGCTCGTTTTTCAATTATTTGAGGACTTTTGTTGGAGATAAGATACTGTTTGAGACCGATAAAACCACAAATTCGCTGTCCGATGCAATATCCTCCGATCTGCAAAAAAGAGGGATGAAATTCGTCGGTTCAACAATAATTTATTCCTATTTGCAAGCTGTCGGCTTGATTTATTCCCACGAAAAGAGCTGTTTTTTGTATAAAGAGTAATTATAAAGGAGGACTGCATAAAAAAGACGACCAACATACTGCTTTTGACTTTCACCATTTTGCCTCTTGTCTTGCTTTTCTGGCCATTTGCTCAGTGGAACAGCGCCATGTTGCTGATCCTCCGCATGATTCCGTCTCTTTCGGCACAGATATTGCTGTGCAGAGCAGGGAAGAACGCTTGGGTCTCGGCAATTCCCGTTGTCGTCACAGGCGCGCTTGCACTTTGGGGAACTTACCTTTATTTCACGTCCCCTCACTGGGAAAACGCCACCATAGGCGGACTGATCTCCGACTACGTTTCGCCGTTCATATGCTGCGCGGCGGTCCTTGCCGTCTATTTCATAAAAAGAACAAACAGCCTCTCAAAATGAGAGGCTGTATCCTGTTATATCATGATTTTTATAAGATTGTTCTTGCTTTGCGACAATTTGATCTGTTTGGTTACGGTTTTACCGTCATGGGTGATCTCAACGTCGTAATCCCCAAAGAATCCTTTGAAATCAAATTTTCCGCTATCATTGGTTGTGCCGTTTTCCTCGGTATGCCATTTTTCCGAAAATAGCCTCTTTACGACGTGGTATGCCTTTTTCTTTGAAAGATCAAAGTTCATGAGTCCGCCGTGATAGATGTTTTCACCCCTTGTCATATCACCGAGCTTCGCCGCGGCGGCGTAACCGTCCACCAGATTCCAGTACACGATCGCTTCCATTGCGGGATGAGAGAAAAATACGGTATATATCTTTTCGATAAGCTCTGCCTGAACGTCCTCGTCCTCGGCGTCGCTTGAATATGCGGGAATGGTCATCTCGGTGATCTGGATCTTCTTGCCCAACTGAGCGTACTTGTCAAGCACCTTATAAAGATGAACGGGGTTGTAACGGGTTTTTGCCATTTTATCTTCGTTGTCCTTCGGGAAAAAGCTGTGGAACTGCATTCCGATAGAATCCAGGTGAGCTATTCCGTTGCGGGCAAGGCGCTCGATCTGCATGAAATATTGGCTTCGGTTGTTTCTGAAAGGCTCCCAGATCTGATAAAAATCGTTGATTATCAATCGGTTGTTCGGGAAATAACGGTCAGCCATTCTGAAGCTCCACTCAACGAAATCATCTTCCTTGTAGAACTTTGAAAATTCGGTGTAATATTCATCATCGGGGGTAAGCGTCTCGTTTGTGACCTCCCAGGAGGGAATAACATCGGCATAACGCTCCGCAAGCTCGCGGAAACGCTTCTCCAGCATCTTTTTGTGATGGTCTATTTCCGAATCCAGCAGCCACTTGGGTATCCAAGCCTCGTAATTGAGACAGTGACACTTTGGCTCGATTCCGTTCTTGAGACAAAAGTCCACGCATAGATCGGTGGCGGGTCTCCTGTAAATTTTCGGACTGTCCGCGGTATATCTGGGCTGACCCTGAACTCGTTCAAGATCTGACCAGTAAAAGGGCAGGGTGGCAATGTTGAAAAGATCCTTAAAGGCGTCCTTGTAGGCTTTATTCTTTTCTTCGCTTTCCATCTCGTCAAGCATAAAAATGTTCGCGCCGTACTTAAACTCGTGCGACTTTTGAACGACGGAGATCTTCGCATTATCAATGGCGTGACCTTCGCTGTCGACTATTGTGATAAAGCCCTTTCCTTTTCTGTTTCGCTCAATGGACGGCTCTACAACAGAGTGCATGAAATCTGCATTTTCATCAAAATATTTTAAGGCTATGTCGCGTCTTGACATTATTGATCCTCCGATTTTGATATGATTATTTGATGTCGATTTTATTATAATGATAGATTTTTACATTGTCAACAAGAACTATTAAACAGAGAAATATAATACCGAAAGTAATAATATTGTATCAGTTACGATCATTGCTGTCGGCTATTTTTTCTTGACTTCTTACGAGGGGTATGGTATAATCGGTTGGATTCGGATTTTCACTTGAAAAATACAATTTGGATCGGGTCAAGCGCGGAATTTTATAAATTGTCGGGAAAGGGAGAAGGTGCAGAAGATGCTTGAAATTATACTTTCTTTTATAGCTGTGTTTTCCTTGCAATTCTTTCTGTGCACGAAATCCCGTTCGAAAAAACTGCATTTCCTGCCGATTTGCATATTGTCGGTCTTGGCGTGCATCTTGTCCGTGATAGCATATTATGTCCGTGATTGGGACGCCTTGGCGTATATTGCTTTTGCAATTATTTTGGGATATTTTGCCGCCGTGTGCGGCGTTGCGCTGGTGGCCTACTATGCGTGGCGGAGATATCTAAAAAATAAAAAGGAGCCGTAAGGCTCCTTTTTTCTTAGTC
>JAZODH010000082.1:0-50281 GCA_045596925.1 Eubacteriales bacterium | reverse complement strand
TCAAGGGCGGTGTTGCCTCTGATGTGCTGATCGAGCACAGGAACGCCTTTAACAACGTAACGGGTCTTGTTATCAATGTCTACGATGCTGACTCCAAGACAAACATGGAAAATGCTCTGACCGCTGCAGGCGTTACGGCAGGCGTAACTGTTAATCTCGTTGAAGCGGGCGGCGACGAACCCGACGAACCCGTAGAACCCGTAGACCCCGTAGAACCCGTAGACCCCGTAGACCCTGCAACAATGCCTACGGGTGTAAACAAGACAAGCGACAAATGGATCGACTCCGGCTTTACGGACGTTGATACGGAAGACGGCTGGTACCTGATGAGTGGTAGCAATGACTACTCTGCCACAGATACTTCTTTCCCCACGTTCGCAGCTCTTGCGGGTGGAAGATTCTATTGGAACAAGACAACAAACGAGGCTGTATGGCTTGTTACCAGTTCCAATATGTCCGGTAACTCGGGCGAGGAAGTCGTTGTCAGCCTGAAGAACGTTACTGCTGCTACGCAGAAGAAGTTCTATGCGTATGCTTCCTGCTTCGTTGACGTAACGAATAAAACTGGCGACGACAACACAATTAAGAAAAACTTGGCAGGCGGCGCGGCAGAGTATGCTCAGTACGTTACTCAGAGCGCTTCCAAGTATCCCATCTACGAGAGATACATCACAGACGGAAAGGCAAGCAAACAGTGGTCCAGCGTTTACGTTACCGCTGAAGCTTATGCGAACTACGTTGCATACAAGGCGTCTCTCGGCTACGCAGAGGACGAGAACGTCACAGCTACCGGTGATCAGGATAAGCTCGTTGAGTGGGTATATAACAACATCGCTCCCTACAAGAACCTTGTAAACTGCAAGGAAAACGGCGCGAAGTTCAACATGGCTTGGATCTTCAACGAGCTTGCAAACAACAATCTTCCTTTTGCTTCTCTTGAATTCCGTGTAGCAAGCGGTGTTGATGCGCCTTACTTTGGCACGGTTGGTCTTGTAACCACAAGGATCGAGGCAGAGAAGATTCTCTTTGACAGCAAGATCGAAAAGCTTTCCTTTACAAACACCAGCCGTGGTCTGTTCATCGGCAATGCCGCTCTGAAGACTCTTGCTCACGTTGCGTTCAACGAGGACGGCACTTACACGGGCGAGGTTGTTGACGGCGTTGTTGACCTCACGGGCTTCAATGCAACCGTAACCTACAGCGCAGGTTACGTCACCCAGCTGCTTCAGAACAGCGGCATGACTAAGGTCGTTTGGTTCGGTTCCATCAAGGATGGCGACACAGAGTATGCAGGCGTAATTGACACTCAGTCTCTGGCAGGCACCACGAACCTGACAGAGATCGTTATTCCCGCAAGCGTAACCCTTAAGCAGATCAAGGCTAACGCATTTAACGGATGCTCCGCTCTTAAGACTATTGATGTCAAGGGCGCGGTTGCCGCAGATTTCGTGATCGACAACAAGAACGCATTCACCGGTGTTTCCGGCCTTACTATCAAGGTTTATTCCGAGCTTGATAAGGCTAATATGGAAGCTGCTCTTGCGGCTGCAGGCGTAAACGCAACGGTTGAAACAACCAAGGTTGACGAGCCCGGCGAGGGCGACGCCGTTGCTATTCCTAACGTTATCACAGCCGACGGCTTTATGCTCCGCACAAATTCCTACAACGGTCTCCGTGCCCTCTTCTCCTTCGATAAGGACAAGGCAACCGCAGTAGCTACTGAAACAGGCTATACTCTCGTTGAGTACGGTGCTATCGCAGCTTCCGCTAAGAACTTTGAGGCGGCAGGCGACGGCGAAACTCTTCTGACTCTTGCTGACGGCAAGAAGATCCAGAGAATCGTTATTTTTGCAGACGACGGTACAGGTCTCAACAAGTACGTTGACGTTGATGCAAAGCAGTACTGCATCGCAGTAAGAGACTTCGAGGGCGCAAATGTTCTCAAGGATATCTACGTTGCAGGTTATGCTATGTGGTCTAACGGTACCGATACGGTCATTACCATTTCCGAGTATGAGTCCGCAAAGATCAAGAAGACAATTTCTCTCTACACTCTCACACTTGAGATGTTCAAGGCAGGCGTTGTTAACTCTCAGAACGCAGACGATATCTGTCTCTGGGATGTTCTTCAGAATGGTGCGCTTTCCGTAACCGAGGCTGAGACAAAGGCTCCCAGCAATCTTCTCACACTCACACAGGGCTACGAGTACGACGCAGAGGGTAAGTTCACATACGTTGATCTGCCTCTCCGTGCTTGGAATATGTATAAGAACGCTTCCGGAAATACCGTTTGGAACTCCCGCGGTGTTACCGTTGAGGAAACAGCTACCACAGGTATCCTTTGGTCTATCCTCGTGGACGGCGATAGCCTCGTTGTAGTTTACCGTGCAGATCCCGAGTTTGATGGAGAGGCTGCTCTTCCCAAGCTCAACGACCAGTACGGCGCAAGCGCTCCTTATTCCAGCAAGTACTTTAACGTTACGGCTGAAAGCCAGGTAACAGAGGATCCTACAGCTAACGGTCTGCTCAAGACTGCTACTATCTACTCTCCTATCGTTAGCGATGCAAACTCGGCTAACATCAAGACGATCGTAGTTGACTATGGTGTAGATAAGTTCGGTGAACAGAGCATTGCAACCGCTTCTGTTGAAACACTCGTTTACCCCGAGGGAATGACTTCCGATAAGTATCTCCTTGCAGGCTGTACAAATCTTACCAATGTGATCTATGCGACAGCTGACAAGACATACCTTGAAGCGTATGACGTAGAATCTCTCGTAGACCTCACCGGTCTTGCACAGGTTTCCTTCTATGGTATTACGCAGAACGCAGCAGCTATAGAGAACATTCTGCTTCCCGAAACCGAAAAGCTGAAGAACGGCGAGCAGTACGGCTTCACCGGTTCAAAGGCTCTCACGAGAGTTTGGACGGTAGGCTTTGATATGCCTGCGGCAGGCGTGATCGACCTCTCTCAGACAACGATCAAGCAGATTGACAAGGGCTTCTTCAACAGCCTTGACAACATTGATGACGTAATCATGCCCGAGACCTTTGTTTCGATCAGCGCTTACTCCATGGCTACAACAGGTCAGACGACCGATACCGCAAGATGGTTTGTCTTCGGCAACAACTCTTCCGAGACAAAGCTGAACATCCACGTATTCAACTGGGATGCTCTTAACGTTATTGCGAACACCTTCTATGAGGCTCGTCAGAACATCGCTTACAACGACAACAAGGAAGGCGACCCCAACGGTCTTGCACACGTTATTGACTACCTCCAGATCACATACGAGGGTGTAACAAAGACGGTTCTTGAGTGGCGCGCAGATTTCCCTGCACAGCCCGCTGCATAATTTAAGATTAACAGCAATATCAAACCCCCGCTCACCGAGCGGGGGTTTTTGTTATTATGCGGCTGATCCCGTAGCCGTTTGCTTTGCGATCACCTCTGCTCGTTTGGCGTTCACTGCCGTTGTTTTGCGTTCACTGCCGTTGTTTTGCGTTCACTGCCGTTGTTTTGCGTTCGCTACCGTTGTTTTGCGCTTCCCCCTGTTTTTTGTGGTCGTCGTTGTCTGCTTTGCGGTCATTGATCGGTCGCTGCGGAAGATAGTGTTCTCCCCTACAAGCAAAAACAAAAAACGACGGCGTTTAGCCGTCGTTTTTTCTGTTCGCGTGGACAAACCGTCTGTGGTAAGTCCCCTTTTTAAAAGTTTTCGGGGTGCAGGGGTGCTTTTTCAAAAGCACCCCGCATGTCGCGTCCCTTTTTACTTGAACATTGCTTCAATAAGATCTGCTGCGGGGTCGAGATAGTCGTTCTCCATCAGCTCGATCATGCCGCGGTCGCAGAGCGCCGCCAGCTTGGGGTCCATGGGGATCCTACCAAGGAGAGGATAGCCGAACTTTTGACAGATCTCCTCAATGTGGCTGTCGCCAAAGACTTTTATCTCTTTGCCGCAGTCGGGGCACTTAACGTAGCTCATGTTTTCAACCACACCGAGAACGGGAATGTTCATCATGCTTGCCATGTTTGCCGCCTTCTGGACGATCATGGAGACCAACTCCTGGGGGCTGCTTACAATGATGATTCCGTCCAGGGGAATTGACTGGAACACGGTCAGAGGAACGTCGCCCGTGCCGGGAGGGCAGTCAACGAACATAATATCAACGTCGTTCCAGATAGTGTCCTTCCAGAACTGCTTTACCGTGCCCGCAATAACGGGGCCGCGCCAAACGACCGGCTCTGTTTCGTTGTCCATGAGCAGATTGACCGACATTACGTCGATACCCGTGGTGGAGGACGGAGGAATAAGTCCGATATCGTTGCCTGTAACTCTTTCCTTGATGCCAAAGGCCTTTGGGATAGAGGGACCGGTAATGTCTGCGTCAAGAATAGCGCACTTGAAATCACGTCTCTGCATATTGACCGCCATCATGGAGGTCACAAGTGACTTTCCAACGCCGCCTTTTCCGCTGACGACGCCGATGACGTGCTTTACGGAGCTAAGCTCATTTAATGCCTCGATGAGGCTTTCAGGCTGCTTTGAAGCGCAGGCGCTTGAACAGCTTGAACAATCGTGTGTGCAACCCATTTTATGTTACCTACCTTTTGTAATTATAGTTTTTAAAGGGAAAATCCGCCGTCTATAGCGATGATCTGACCCGTGATAAACGATGCGTTGTCCGATGCGAGAAACGCCACTGCGTCTGCCACCTCTTCGGGGCGTCCGATTCGGCAAAGAGGAGTTTCCTGCGCCAAGGAATCAAGAGTTTCGGGGGTAAGCGTACTGTTCATGTCGGTGTCGATGACCCCCGGGGCTATGCAGTTGACGGTGACGGACGAGGGTCCAAGCTCCTTGGCAAGAGCTTTTGTCAGACCGATAAGTCCTGCCTTGGTAGCGGAATACGTGGCCTCGCAGGACGACCCGCAAAGACCCCACACAGAAGAAATATTGATTATTCTGCCATAATGCTGGGCCACCATAAATCTTGCCGCCTCGCGGGCGCAGACCATGGCAGAGGTGAGGTTTGCGGAGAGGATTTCGTCAATTTGAACGTCGGTTTCGTCTGTGAAAAGGGAGAAATGACAAACGCCTGCATTGTTAACGAGCACGTCGATACCGCCCATGATCTGTGCAGCCTTTTTCACTGCATCAGATGCCTGCTTTTTGTCGGCAAGATCGGCGCAGATGGGCGCGGCGCCTGTTTCTTTTGCCAGCTTGTCGGCTTCGGTGTGACTGTTTTTGTAAGCGAAACAGACCGCCGCGCCCTCGCCGGCAAATTTTCTCACGCAGGCGGCGCCGATGCCTCGCGAACCGCCCGTTATAAGTATCTTTCTCATATTACAAGGTTTTTATGAACGCTTCGATGCGCTCAAGTGCTTGGTCGATGTGCTTGATTGAATAAGCGTAGGAGATCCTGGCAAAGCCTTCGCCGTCCTCGCCGAATGCTGTGCCGGGAACGATGGCGCAACGGAATTCGGACAGCAATTTTTCGCAGAATTTCTCGCTTGAAAGACCGAATTTGCCCACATTGGGGTAAGCGTAGAATGCGCCTTCCGGCTCAAAGCACTCAAGTCCCATTTCGCGGAAATTGGAGAGCAGATACTTCCGACGACGGTCGTATTCGTCCTTCATGCGCTCGATGTCCTCGTCGCCGTTTTTTACGGCTTCGATGGCCGCAAATTGGCTGGTGGTGGGGGCGCACATGATGCAGTACTGATGAATCTTCAGGATCTGCTCAAAGATCTCATGGGGCGCGGCGATATAACCCATTCGCCAGCCGGTCATGGCGTAAGCCTTCGAGAAGCCTGAGGCAACAATAGTGCGCTCGCGCATGCCGGGAAGAGTGGCGATAGACGTGTGGCGGCGGCCGAAGGTCAGCTCCGCGTAGATCTCGTCCGAAAGAATAACGATGTCCGTATCGCGGACAAGGTCTGCAATATCCTCAAGTTCTTCCTTTGTCATAATAGCGCCCGTGGGATTGTTGGGATACGCCAGGACTATCATCTTGGTTTTTTTGGTTATAGCCTTTTTCAAAAGCTCGGGATTGACCTTGAATTTGTCCTCGTAGCGAGTCTCAAGGATCACCGGAACACCGCCCACAAGACGCACGATAGGCTCGTAGCAAACAAAGCAGGGGGTGGGGATGATCACCTCGTCACCGGGGGTGACGCAGGCGCGGATCGCCAGGTCGATAGCCTCAGATCCGCCCACGGTCACAAGCACCTCGTCGGCGCTGTATTTAAGCTCGAAGCGCCGGTCAAGATATTTGGATATCTCGGCGCGGAGCTGTGGTATGCCCGCATTTGAGGTGTAATAGGTCTTGCCCGCCTGTAGACTTTCGATAGCCGCTTCGCGGATATGCCAGGGCGTTACGAAGTCGGGCTGACCTACGGTCAGACCCACCACGTCCTGCATAGAGTCAAGCAGGTCGAAGAATTTTCTTATTCCCGAGGGCTTCAGACCCGTCGCCACGGGAGATAAGACCTTTTGATAGTCGATCATAAGCAGTTTCCTCGTTCGTCCTTTACAGCGGGGCCGTATGTGATGCCCTTGTCCTTGTACGTGCGGAGCACGAAATGGGTGGAGCAGGACTGAACGTCCTCAATAGTGGAGAGCTTGTGCGTAACGAAATAGGCAATATCGCGTATTGTTCTGCCCTCGATGATGACTGCCAGGTCGTAAACTCCGCTCATCAGGTACAGAGAGCGCACCTCGGGATAGCTTGCCAGCTTTTCCGCCACCTTGTCAAAGCCGAAATCGTGCTTGGGAGTGATCTTGACCTCGATGATCGCGTTTACAAACTCGCGGTCTGTCTTGTCCCAGTCGATAATGGTCTTGTACGCAAGGATAACACCCTCGCTCTCGTACTTTGCGATGGCGGCTTTGATATCCGCCTCGGACATTTCAAGCATTGCCGCAAGCTGCTTGGGGGTATACGTTGCGTTCTCGTCAAGAAGCTGTAATAATTTATCCATATGGGTATATCATCCTTTCGATTTGAGATTTTTTATAATGCTGTCGTAGGTCAGACCGTACTTTTCGGCAATGTCGCGGGCGTAGCTCTTTCCGTCGGGCTTGGCGCGGACTATCTTAAAGGAGCGCTTGCCCTCCTCGATCCCCGCAACCAGTGTGTCGATGTGAGATCCACCCTCGCTTGCCACTTGCTCGTTGATCGAGTCAATGGCACCTGCCAGCTCGTGCAGGTGAGTTGAGAACAGACAGCGACAGCCGACCCGTGAAAGTCCGCGGAGCACCTCAGCGGCGATATATGACGCCTCGTATGAGCCTGTGGAGGACAGGGACTCGTCAAGAAGAACAAGGCTGCGGTCGGTTATCTTTTCAAAAATTGCGGTCAGTCGGGCGCACTCCTCGCCCAGACGTCCCTTGTCTATGGTGTCGTCCGAGCCTGTGGGGAAGTGAGTGTAGATGGCGTCCGCAGGGCTGATGGTAGAACGGTCGGCGGGCACGAACATACCAAGCTGCATCATGACCTGTGCCAGACCCACAGCGCAGGTGATAACCGATTTTCCGCCGCGGTTTGGTCCTGTGAGGACGAATATGGAATATTTTTCGTCGAATTCCACGTCGTTTGGAACTATCTCGTCGTCAATTTTCAGAGCAACGCAGGGGTTGTAAAGACCGTCCGCCATGAAAAGACGGGCATCGTCGGGTGCAATTTCGGGGGTGCAGAGAGGACAGCCTTTTTCGCGCAGGTCGCGCATCATGTTGGTGGCACGGCTGACAAATTCGATCTCGGGCATGAGGTTGAGCAGGAAATCTGTATTTTCCAGCACGTAGGACTGTACGATGCGCTTCCAGGAGCGCAGGGACGCACGGTAAACGTCGTTTATGGCGGAATTGAACGCCAGGGAAAGTGCGGTCTTTTGGGTGTCCGACTGCTTTTTGCCGAAGGGCACGATGTTTGCTATACATGTATAGCCGTCGTCCTTGAAGTTGAGACGGAGTATCTTTTCCAGCACGTCACCCGAGCGGAACGGCTCGGGGTTGATGGAGAGCACGCCTGCCTCGGTGGCGCGGAGCTGAGCGTCGAGATTGACGCCGATGGTCACCGAGCGGATCTCGCGCACCCGCGCAGTCAGCTCGGAGAGCTTTTTGTTCAGCTCCTTGTAGTAATCACTCTCGGAAAGCTCGGCTATCTTGTCGGCCAGGGTGGTGAAGGCGTGGCTTTTCAGCTTGTCGCGAATGGGAAGCAGACCGCGTGAGAGCACGTCGATGCTTGAAATGTAAAGCTCGATCTCGGTCATGCACATGAGATAATCCTCGGTGTTGCCGCTGTCCGATTCGAGACGGCGAAGCTCGCCGATGTCCGAAAGGACGGGAATGAGGGAGTTGAGAGTCTTTGAGAGGGACTCACATTCCAGCATATCCTCAAACATCTCCCGACGGTATTTCATAACGGCGGGGTCGAGTGTCAGATATTCGTTTATATCGCTGCTGCGAAGATCGAGGATCTCTGTCAGACCAAGCTGCTCCAGCTCGTAGAGCGAAATGTCCGGGGTGTCGCTGCCCGCATAATGGGCGGCGGCAGACTGCGCCGAGGGATAGAGCAGGCTGAAATTTGTCAGATCGTTCATTTTCATCACCTTTCCTTGTAGGTTTTGGATGGAAACACTTATAGTTCTTATCATTATACCACGAAGAAAAAATGCTTGCTTGCAAGGGCATTTTTTCGAGGCCGTCAATGGCGCAGTCGCACGGGAGTGCGATATGGCAACGCCAAAAGTCTTGCATAGCAAGACTTTCTGCGCATATTATATCACAAGCTCGCAAAATTTGCAATAATTTTCACAAAAATTGACAGGGCGACTTGATTTTGCGGTGATCGACGGTTATAATTAAGGTAATAATGATTTCCGCAGAGGAGATTTGACGCATGAATCTTGATTTTTTTGAGCTTTGCAGCAGGATCGACCCCCAAAAACTGCAAAAAAACCGCCCGATGACCGATATATCCCAAGTCCTCCTTTTCGGTGAGGGATTTGTCACTTGCGCCATGCGGAGCGCGGGCGCAGAGGAAAAATATATTACGGGCGACGGCTCGGACTTTGAAAAATTCCGCGAGCTTTGCCGTGTTTATCCCTTTTTTGAGGGGAACGTGGTGCAGTACGTTTGCCGTGAAGTGTTGAGCGAGATTTTCGGAATCGGAGAAGAGCTTTCCGAGAAGAATTGCGAGGAGATCTGGACAAAAACAGCGGATTTTCTCTTGGAAAATCCCTTAACACCCGCTGATCTGATACGTCGGTTTAACGTGAGTAAGATCGGGCTTCTGACCGATATTTCCGACGACCTTTCGACCTTTGAAAGGCTTGACGTATCAGTGCATTCCGTGCTTTGCCCCGACTCGGTCTTTTCTGTTGACAAGCGGGGATTTAAAAAGGAGATTTCCAAGCTTGAAAGGGCTTTTGGAGCGAAGGTCGACAGTATTCCTGCATTTGACAAAGCAATTTTGCGCTTGACGGAAAGGTTCATAGAAGACGGCTGTTCGTTTGCGGTTGTGAACGGACTTTCGCGCGAGGATTTCGGCAAGAATGATTATTACCACGCCGAGCAGGCGCTTGAAAAAGCAATCAGCACAGACGGCAATATTTCTGCCGACGAGGCGCGGGATTTTCGACGCTATGCTGTTGGGAAATTCCTTGAGATATGCCGTGAAAAGAAGCTTGACCTTCTGCTTGAATTTTCCGCACCGACACTCGAGATCCTGCCCGATATAAAAATTGAATCCCCCGTAGAACGTCGCATTTGGCTGAATTTCTCGGGGAATGAGCGTCCTCTTATGAAGGAAGGATTTATTGATCTTCGGGCTGATCTGCAGGCGCAGTTTGCTGATTACGCCGCGCGTTTTGCCGTTGGAAATCTGCCAATCTTTTTTGTGGGAACGGCAAACCCCGCCGAGCTTTGTCTGCACGGCTTTTACCGCGCCGAGCTTCAAAAATACGCGAAAAAATGATCAAAAACAAACTTTGTACGTTATGCCCTCGCGCCTGCACAGTCGACCGCTCCGAGAAGCTCGGATACTGTGGCGCACCTGCCGAAATTTTAGTTGCGCGCGCGGCGCTCCACGCGTGGGAAGAACCGCCCGTCAGCGGATCGCGGGGGTCGGGAACTATATTTTTCGTCGGCTGCAATATGGGGTGCGTTTTCTGTCAGAACCGCCGGATCTCCCGACCTGAAACCCAAGTGGGACAAGCCTTTGACGAGGACGGTTTGTGGAAAATTATGGTCGCTCTCCGAGAAAAAGGCGCGCACAATATCAATTTCGTGACCCCCACCCACTACGCTGACGTTATCGCGCGGGTGCTGACTGCCCACAAGGACGAGCTGGGCATACCCGTGGTCTACAACTGCGGTGGATATGAGAGCGTTGGGACTTTACGTGCACTTGACGGACTTGTTGATATCTACCTGCCCGATTTCAAATATTTTTCGGGCGAGCTTTCAAAAAAATATTCAAACGCGCCCGATTACGCTCAGGCGGCGTCTGCCGCCCTTGACGAAATGCTCCGTCAGCAGGGCGAGTGCGTTTTCGATGAGAACGGAATCCTTCAAAGGGGCGTTGTTGTGCGCCATTTGGTGCTTCCGGGTTGTCGCCGCGATTCGATTGATGTTTTGCGCAAAATAGCGGAGATTCGCGGCGGGCGGGACATGAGAATAAGTCTCATGCGCCAGTTTACCCCCGACTTTCTGCCCAAGGGAGACGAGTTTTCCTCCTTGCGCCGAAAGCTGACGAGCTTTGAGTACGACAGCGTGCTGAAAGTGGCCGATGAGCTGGGCTTTGAGGGATTTTCGCAGGACGCGTCCTCCGCCACCGCTGATTTTACACCGAATTTTTCCGAAATTTTTATAGAAAACTGAATAAACCCTATTTCCGCGTGCCAAAATAAAGGCGAAGAAACAAATACATCTTCACCGAAAGGTAAAAAAATGTGCCGCCGCGGCGGCAGAATGGAGTTTATTATGGTTTTAATGGACAGAATTTGCCTGGCGCTGAGCATTATCGGCGGCCTCAACTGGGGAAGTATCGGACTTTTCAGATTCGATCTTGTGGCCTGGATCTTCGGCGGTCAGACCGCTCTTTGGTCCAGAATAATTTACGTGGTCATAGGTCTTGCCTCCGTGTGGTGCATCTCCCTGCTTTTCAGGGACACCGAGGAACTCGGCGAGAGAAGATAAGTGGAATTTGTGGGGGCTTTTGAAAAAGCCCCCACACCCCCAAAACTTTAAAAAAGGGGATAATGGCAAACGGATCGCTCTGCCAAACCCCGCAAAACGACGGTTGAACACCGCCAAGCCCCTTTGAAAAGGGGCCTGGACTCCCCAAACTGAACATTAAAAAACGACGGCTAAACACCGTCGTTTTTTGGACGACCACGTTGGCCCACCAAACTGCCAGACCAGCGAATTCGGTACTGTCGAATTCGCGCATGGGGTGAAAAAGCAGTCGGTCGCTAGCGGAGGAATTTTGAACTTGTTCAATAATTCCCTAGAGCGTGAAGACCGACTGCAGCCTTTCTTCTTTTTGTACTTTGGCTACTTTCTTACTGTTTTCTTCTTTCCGCGAAAGAAGAAAAAGAGAAAGTAGCTACGATAAATCCGCCGCAAAGTTGCAGAAAAAATCCTTTCTCGCAAGGCGGGGCAGGTGTCACGATTACATCGTGACGGAGAGGGCACATAACTCTTCTGCAAACAATCTTTCAAAAAGGACTTGAAAAATCAATAAATATCTGTTATAATATTATAGTTTCAAAAGGCTGTGAAATAAGGCCATACTATCCGGGGCGGTAGCGGAGCCCTGTACCTGAAATCCGCTATAGCAGGGGCGAATTCCTTTTTTGAGGGTTGATCTTGGTGTGAATTCTGCGCTTTTCCCTGTGTTGAGAAGTGGGTCTTGCGCAATCGGGAGCTGTGAACCATGTCAGGTGGGGAACCAAGCAGCATTAAGCAGTGTACCCGGTGTGCCGCGAGGTCGCCTGCTTTGAGCAGAGAGAGGCGCGTGAGCCGCCTGTGATTCTCGATCTTAAGGTGTATGGTCTTATTTTGCAGCTTTTTTAATTTGGATTTGGGAGGAGATTTTATGCATCAGGCGTTATACAGAAAATGGCGACCCACTACCTTTGACGACGTGTGCGGTCAGGATCATATTACCTCCGTGCTCAAATACGAGTGCCAAAGCGGAAAATTTTCCCACGCTTACCTGTTCTGCGGCTCAAGAGGAACCGGTAAGACCACCTGCGCAAAAATTCTTGCCAAGGCGGTGAATTGCGAGGACCTTCAAAACGGAAATCCCTGCGGAAACTGTCCGTCATGTCGAGCGATCGATAACGGCAGCGCCATTGACGTGCTTGAAATGGACGCGGCGTCAAACAACGGCGTCGATAATATCAGAGACATTCGTGACGAGGTGGTCTATACCCCCTCTATGCTCAAATACCGCGTTTACATCGTAGACGAGGTGCATATGCTCTCAAACAGCGCGTTCAACGCTCTGCTCAAAACTCTGGAAGAGCCGCCCGCGCACGTAATTTTTATCCTGGCGACAACCGAGATGCACAAGCTTCCCTCCACTATCATTTCCCGTTGCCAGCTCTTTGATTTCAGAAGAATTTCAGTGCCCGTTATTACCGCGAGACTGCTGAAAATAGCAGAGACGGACGGCATCGACATCAGCCCCGATGCGGCGGCGCTTATTGCGCGGATCGCCCAGGGCGGTATGCGAGATGCGGTGAGCCTGCTTGAGCTTTGCTCGGGAAGCAGGCAGAGAATAACGGTCGAGCTTGTCAACGAATCTGTTGGTATCAGCGGCCGTGAGAGTATTCTGAAAATCGCCCAAGCGGTCAGCGAAAAGGACTATGAAACGATCTTTGCCGAGGTGGCGACGGTTGCCTCGTCGTCAAAGGATATTGCGGTTTTCTGGCAGGATCTGCTGAATTTTTACCGCGATATGCTGGTCACAAAGACCGCAAGAGATGCGGCGAAATACCTTGATCTCACCGAGGTCGAGGCACAGGAGACCGCAAGAGTTGCGGCGCTGTTCTCAAAGGAAACGCTGGTCTATCATTGCAAGCTTATTGACCGAGCGCTGGGCACTATGCAAAAAGCAAATTCCGCAAAGCGACTTTGCGCCGAGATGACGCTGGTGCGTCTTTGCGATGAGAAGCTGGATTCCTCAAACGAGGCTTTGCTTTCCCGTATTTCGGCACTTGAAGAGAAGCTACAGAGCGGTAATTTTGCTGTGTCACCTGCGCCCACCGTAAAATCGGAGAGCACACCTGCGCCAAAGGCAGAAGAAAAGGTTGAAAAGGTGCAGGGAAAGCCTCAAGAGAGTGCGCCACAGGTGAAAAAAACTGCCCCCGAAACGGCGCAAGCACCCGCTAAAGCAAAGAGAAACCGCCCTCTGCCTTTCTGGGCAGACGCGATGGACAAGGTATGCGCCGCTGACCCGTCGCTGACAGGTTTTCTGCGTTCGTCCAGACTTTATCGAGGTGAGGACGGAAATTACACTCTGCGCCTTGACAATGAATTCGGCGTGCAGATGATAAAGGTAAGAAAGAACGTGTTTGATCGGCTGACGGCAATCATCTCCCAAAACGAGGGCAAGACCGTGACGGCGTCAAACATCGTCTTTGAGGTTGCCAACCAAATGGAGGAATTTGACGAGGCCGAGGACGCCCTTGACGAGATCTTGGGCGAAGTGAACGATTAAAAATTACTAAACATAAAGTGAGGACACGAAAATGAGAGCGAACATTCCAAAATCCGCAGGTCCGCAGAATATGCAGGCAATGTTGAAGCAGGCGCAGAAGATGCAGGAGGATATGGAAAACCTCCAGGCGGAGCTTGACGAGCGCGAATACGACGTAAGTGCCGGCGGCGGCGTAGTTACGGTAAAGATAAGCGGCAAAAAGGAGATCCTTGCCATCGACATCAAGCCCGAGATCATCGACCCCGACGACCCCGAGACCCTGTCCGACATTCTGGTGGCGGCGGTAAACGAGGCGATCAAGCGCGTTGAGGACACCAACAGCGCCGAGATGCAGAAGGTGACGGGTCAGATGAACCTGCCCGGACTGTTCTGATGGCAGAATACATAGAGCCACTTCAGAGACTTGCCGAGCAGTTCGGCAGGCTTGAAGGAATAGGAAGAAAAACGGCTATGCGCCTGGCTTTTTCGGTGCTTGAAATGTCGGGCGAGGAGGCGGCGGATTTTGCTCAGGCGGTCATTGACGCAAAGACGAAGATACACCTTTGCCCCGTGTGCCAGAACCTGACCGACGCCGAAAAATGCGGCATTTGCTCGGACGAGGGCAGAGATCGCTCGGTCATCTGCGTTGTTGAAGACCCCCGCGCGGTCATGTCTATCGAGAAGGTGCGTGAGTTCAAGGGGCTTTACCACGTGCTCCACGGTGCAATTTCCCCCATGAACGGCATTACCCCCGAAAAGCTGAAGATAAAAGAGCTTTTGGCGCGTTGCGAAGACCCCGAGGTTAGTGAAATAATCGTTGCCACCAACCCAAACGTTGAGGGCGAGGCAACGGCTATGTACCTTTCCAGATTATTAAAGCCCCTTGGCATCAAGGTCACAAGACTTGCTTACGGCGTGCCCGTGGGAGCCGACCTTGAGTACGCCGACGAGGTCACTCTTTTCCGCGCCCTTGAGGGCAGACGGAACGTATAAGGATGCGGGGGCTTTTTGAAAAAAGCCCCCACGCCCCCAAAAACTTTCAAAAAGAGGATTTAAGACGGACATTTTACCCCTATAAACAAAAAACGACGGTGTTCAGCCGTCGTTTTTTGCTTTTTAGTTTAGGGGGTCCAGGCCCCTTTTTAAAGGGGCTTGGCGGTGTTCAGCCGTCGTTTTTATATTTGTTGGTTTACGAAACCCTCCCGCTAAGCGGGTAGTTCCAAAGAGGCTTTTGCCGTTGAGTAATCCCGCCGCAGCGGAAGGCTCCCTTGTGTAAAGGGAGCTGTCAGCGAAGCTGACTGAGGGATTGTATGAGAGTGTTTTGTTTTTTTACAATCCCTCCGACACGGCACGCCGTGCCACCTCCCTTTACACAAGGGAGGCTAAAGAGAGTCGTCGCATTTGCGGCAGTTGGGCATTTTTGCAAGTGTAGGATGTTAGGTGGGCTTTCAGCCCAGCCAGTAATATGCCCTTATAGGGCTGAGCAAGCCACAGGATTCGCCGGTGGTTATGACTATGCTTTCTTGGCTTTTGCTACCTTTATCTCAATCACGTACTCGTCTTCAAGCTCGGTGCGTGTAGACGAAATGTCGATGCCTGCGGATTTTATTGTGTCTACCGCGTGGTCAACGCTGTTGAAAAAGAGGCGAATGTCCTTTATTATCGGCTTCATTTTCGGCTTTGAGAGGGACTTTTCTATTTCCGCTTTTTGCTTTTCCTCGCACAGCACTCGGTCAACGTATTGCTCGGCGCTTGCGACGTTCATTTTCCATTTTATCACGTGCTCTGCGGCTTTTTTGCGCAGGTCGGGGTCGGGTATTTTCAGCAACGCCCGCGCGTGGCGCTCGGTCAGCCCCGAGGTCAGAATGAACTGCTGTTCCTGGTCGCTGTAGCGGAGCAATCTCAGCTTGTTCGCCACCGCCGACTGGGTCAAAGACAGCCGTTTTGCTACCTCCTCTTGAGTGAGATCAAAGGAGTCGATAAGGCGACGGATCGCCTTTGCCATTTCAAAAAAATTCAAATCCTGCCGCAAAAGATTTTCTACCAGCGCAAGCTCGGCGGACTTGCGTTCGTCCGCTTCAAGTATCACGCAGGGAACGCTCTGCATCTGCAGCATCACGGCGGCGCGGAATCGCCGCTCCCCCGCGATTATCTCAAAGCACCGCCCATCGGCGGCGTTTTCGATGACACGTACGGTCAGGGGCTGAAGTATGCCGTATCTTTTTACCGAATCCGCCAGCCGCAGGGCGGCGTTTGATTCAAAATCTATTCTCGGCTGAGCGCGGTTCGGGCGGATCTTGTCGGTGGCGATCCAAACTATTTTTGAGCTGTCTCCGTTTTCGGGCAGACGTCGGCGCAGGTGTTGTCGCCGAAGGGCGATTTGGTCTTGGTCGGGCGGTGGTGTTTTCAGTGCTTGAGTCATTTTTCTTTCCTTCCTTGCTCTTTATTTTGCCCTGTAATTCTATCACGACCTCCCCGCCGTTCTCGTCGAGTTTGGACGGTGAAACGTTTGCATTTTTTGGTATTACCTGGCAAATTTTTGTTGGGAATTTGCGGGTGCAGGGCGGTTTTGACTATGTGACGCATAAAAATCGGGAGAAATATCACGCTGTGTGTGGGAATAAGAAGACAAGTTTTTTGGGGGCAGGGACAGCATTGTCGGAAAGAATTGAGAAAAAATGATTTTTTAGGGGTTTTTTTTGCAAATTCCCTGCAAAAAATTTATTAAACTTCTTTACAAAGCGAAAACAAAGTGATATAATTATCATTGCAATATTTTAATTGTCAAAATATTATATAAAAACTTAGGAGGACAAGTTTCATGGCAAAACTTATCAGAAGAAAGCAATCCATGGACGGTAACACAGCTGCCGCTACGGTCAGCTATGCGTTCACTGAGGTTGCTGCTATCTACCCCATCACTCCTTCTTCCGTTATGGCTGAGCTGACAGACTCCTGGTCTGCAACAGGTCTCAAGAACATAATGGGCGAGGAAGTAAAGGTAATGGAGATGCAGTCCGAGGCAGGTGCGGCAGGTACCGTTCACGGTTCTCTTGCAGCAGGTGCTCTCACAACTACTTACACAGCATCTCAGGGTCTGCTTCTCATGATCCCCAATATGTACAAGATCGCAGGTGAGCTGCTCCCTAACGTTATCCACGTTTCCGCACGTTGCGTAGCTTCTCACGCGCTCAACATCTTCGGTGACCACTCCGACGTATATGCGTGCCGTCAGACAGGTTACGCTATGCTGGCAGAGTCCAACCCTCAGGAGGTTATGGACCTTGGTGCCGTTGCTCACCTTGCAACAATTAAGGGCAGAGTTCCTTTCCTTAACTTCTTTGACGGCTTCCGTACATCCCACGAGATCCAGAAGATCGAGGTTTGGGATTACGATACCCTGGCTGAGATGGTTGATAAGGACGCTATTGCCGAGTTCCGCGCTCGCTCTCTCAACCCCGAGCATCCCGTACTCCGCGGCTCCGCTGAGAACGGCGATATCTTCTTCCAGCACAGAGAGGCTTGTAACGAGTACTACAACAAGCTTCCCGCTATCGTTGAAGAGTACATGAAGAAGGTAAACAAGAAGATCGGCACAAACTACCAGATCTTCAACTACTACGGACATCCCGAGGCAGAGAACGTAATCATTGCTATGGGTTCTGTTTGTGACGTTGCTGAAGAGGTCGTTGATTACCTTATGTCCAAGGGCAAGAAGGTTGGTCTTGTAAAGGTTCGCCTCTACCGTCCTTTCTGCGCAGACAAGCTTGCAAAGGCTCTGCCTAAGACTGTTAAGAACATCGCAGTTCTCGACAGAACCAAGGAACCCGGCTCTCTTGGTGAGCCTCTCTACCTCGACGTTGTTACAGCTCTCGCTGAAGAGGGTGTTAAGGCTAACGTTGTAGGCGGTCGTTACGGTCTCGGTTCCAAGGATACTCCTCCTTCCTCTATCTTCGCTGTATACGACAACCTTGCAAAGAAGTGCCCCAAGAATCACTTTACTATCGGTATCGTTGATGACGTTACAGGCACGTCTCTCAAGGAAAAGGCAGTTCCCGACACATCTGCAAAGGGTACTATCTCCTGCAAGTTCTGGGGTCTGGGCGGCGACGGTACGGTTGGTGCTAACAAGAACTCCATAAAGATCATCGGTGACCACACCGACAAGTTCATTCAGGCATACTTCCAGTATGACTCCAAGAAGACCTCCGGTATCACCATTTCTCACCTCCGTTTCGGTGATAACCCCATCAAGTCTCCTTACTACATCAACAAGGCTGACTTCGTTGCTTGCCACAACTCCGCTTACCTCAAGAAGTACGACATGGTAAGTGATATCAAGCCCGGCGGAACATTCCTGCTTGACTGCGCTTGGAACGAGAAGGAGCTTGATAAGAATCTTCCCGGTAAGGTTAAGTCCTACATCGCAAACAACAACATCAAGTTCATAATCATCGACGCTACAACTATCGCTACAAAGCAGATCGGTAACGCAAAGGTTAAGAACACAGTTCTTCAGTCCGCATTCTTCTCTCTTGCTAACATCCTTCCCAAGGACGAGGCTATCGAGTACATGAAGAAGGCTGCATACAAGTCCTACATAAAGAAGGGACAGGCTATCGTTGATCTCAACTATGCCGCAATCGACGCAGGCGCAGACGCTTACGTTGAGGTTAAGGTTCCCGAGGCTTGGAAGACTTGCGCAGAGGATGCTCCCAAGGCTGCATTCACAAGCAAGCGTGAGGATCTGACAAGATTCGTAAACAACGTAGTTAACCCCGTAAACGCTATGGCAGGCGACACTCTCCCTGTTTCCGCGTTCAAGGAATACGTTGACGGTACGTTCCCCCAGGGTTCCACTATCTCCGAGAAGAGAGGCGTTGCAGTTTCTGTTCCTACATGGATCCCCGAGAACTGTATCCAGTGTAACAACTGTGCATTCGTATGTCCTCATGCAGCTATCCGTCCCTTCGCTATGACTGAGGCTGAGGCAAAGAAGGCTCCTAAGGCTACAAAGTTCACAGAAAAGCCTGTTCTCAAGACAGACTATAAGTTCACAATGGCAATCTCTCCCGCTGACTGTATGGGCTGTACCCTTTGTGTTAAGGCTTGTCCCGTAACAACAAAGGCTATCAAGGACGGCACAGACAAGAAGGCTATCGAGATGGTTCCCGCAGCTACACAGGCTGACCAGCAGGCTCCTTGGGACTACGCTGTTGCTAAGGTTTCCGAGAAGAAGGAGCTTATCAACACAACTATCAAGGGCAGCCAGTTCAAGCAGCCTCTGCTTGAGTTCTCCGGCTCTTGCGCAGGCTGTGCAGAGACATCTTACGCTCGTCTTATCACACAGCTCTTCGGTGAGAGAATGTACATCTCCAACGCAACAGGCTGTTCCTCCATTTGGGGTGGCTCTGCTCCCGCAACTCCTTACACGGTAAATAAGGAAAGCGGCAAGGGTCCCGCATGGGCTAACTCCCTGTTCGAGGATAACGCTGAGCACGGTCTCGGTATGGCTCTCGGTCAGAAAACTATCCGCGAGAAGCTCATCGGCAAGGTAAAGGAAATGGCTGAGTCCGACAAGGCTACAGACTCCTTCAAGGCAGCGGCTAAAGCTTACCTTGACACAGTAAACGACGGTAAGACAAACGGTGCAGCAACAGACGCTCTCGTAGTTGAGCTTGAAAAGGCTGCAAAGCAGGGTTGTCCTATCGCTCCCGTAATCCTGGCTGAAAAGGATTACCTGGCTAAGAAGTCCGTATGGATCTTCGGTGGCGACGGTTGGGCATACGATATCGGTTTCGGCGGTCTTGACCACGTAATCGCTTCCGGCGAAGACGTAAACATCATGGTATTCGATACCGAGGTTTACTCTAACACCGGTGGACAGGCTTCCAAGGCTTCCAACATCGGTCAGGTTGCACAGTTCGCAGCTGCAGGTAAGGCGATCGGCAAGAAGAACCTTGCAGAGATCGCAATGTCCTACGGTTACGTATACGTTGCACAGGTTGCAATGGGTGCTGACATGAACCAGCTCCTCAAGGCTCTCACTGAGGCTGAGGCATACAACGGTCCTTCCCTTATCATCGGCTACGCTCCTTGTGAGATGCACGGTATCAAGGGTACAATGGCTAACTGCCAGCTTGAGATGAAGAGAGCGGTTGAGGCAGGTTACTGGCAGACGTTCAGATACAACCCCGCACTCAAGGCAGAGGGCAAGAATCCTCTTACCATCGACTGCAAGCCTGCAACAGCAGACTACAAGGAATTCATCACAAGCGAGACACGTTACAGCCGTCTTGCACAGCAGTTCCCCGACAGAGCAGCAGAGCTGTTCGATAAGGCTGAAAAGGCTGCAAAGGCTAAGTACGAGCGCCTGGAAAAGATGGGCAAGCTTTACGAATAATAAGCAAGCTTAGATAAACAATAAGAGCAGTGCCGCTTGGCACTGCTCTTTGTTTTACCATATTTAACTCTGAAACATTATAGCGTACTTTATTTACGCTCGTAATGCTCTCCTATTCCGTTTCCTTTTCGAAGAATTGCAGCCGCGGTATATGGATTCGAAAGGTCAACAGCGGTTCTTCTTTCATAGACTGACCCCGACATATAGACATTTTCCCAGCCGTGTGTTGAAATATAAACGGATTCCAAATTATTGCAATAATCAAAAGCATCTTCGCCTATATATTTGAGCGTGCTTGGCAGATAAACCGTCTTTAGTTTTGTCTGTCCGTCAAATGCGCAACGATCAATTTTTTCTATGCCCTCCATGATGGTCAAATTAACAATTAAATTAAATTGCATATTTCCGATTATTTCTTTGACCGGTTTACCATTATGGTACGATGGAATAATACATTCTTGCTTGGTTTCGTGAATGTTAGACCCGGTACAGATGTAATATGTTCCATCGTCGCTAAGTCGATATGTGAGGAATGACGAGCCTTCTGAAGCGTGACCGCACGCTGAACAAATTCCATGTATATAGTTGTGGTTGCCTGAGGATTTTATGATTTCCGTTTCTGTTTGAATGCAGTTTTTGCAGGTGCGAGTTTTCTTACCGTCGGTAGAGCAGGTTGCTTCTTTTTCGGTTTTCCATTGCGAGAAGTCGTGAGAGAGCTTGTCCAACGTTTGCTGCTGGATGATATACGTTCCACATACCGTGCATTTTTCTCCGTCCGTCAAGCCGGTTGAGGAGCAGGTGGCACTTTTTCCGGTAACTTGAACCGTCGAGTGTCCGAGCGCGGTTGTTTTACGGCTTTCCATCTCGCCGCAACTGCAAGAACGGACCTGTGCGCCCCCTGTTGTGCAGGTGGGTGCGGTTATGGTGTTCCAGTCGCCGAATGTGTGAGTGTGTGCTTCCTGCTTTGCGGTCGTGTCGGGTGTGGGGTGCGTTTCCTCTTTTCGCGATGTTTCTTCAGGATAACTATTCTCGGGGTAACTGTCGATGGGTGCATATGTACTCTGATCATTTTTTTGAGGTTCTGTGTCTTTTGGAGTGCTTCCGCTATTATTAAAATTGTTTATTTGATTGAATATTTTACTCGAACATGAAGCGAACGCCAAAATCAATAATGACAGAAGCAACGCAACAAATATTTTTGTTTTCATAATATACTCCTTTAGTATTTAGGTTTTTAAATTATCGGTCCGCAGGAACTATTCTACCTAAAATTGTACCATAATAACTCCTGTTTGTCAACGGTTTTTGGTATTATAATTCCTATATACATATGTTTTGGGGGAACTATTATGCTTGTTGTGGATATGAGGGCTATTGGCAACAAACTGTTGGCGGTGAGAAAGAGTATGGGCCTGACGCAGGCTGAGGTGGCGGAGCTGTCGGGCGTTGCGGATAGAACTTATGCAGATATTGAACGCGGAAGCGTTAATATGCGCATCGAGACGGTGATCAGAATTTGTAATGCGCTCCATATTACGCCCGATAGGATCTTAACGGAGAACAGGGACGAGTCTCAAATACAAATAAGTGAACTTTTAGAAAAATTTGAAACGTGCAGATATGAAGAAAAGCAAACGGCATATAAGCTTTTGCGGGTTTATTTTGATTCTCTTAATAAATAAAAGAAAAACGACGGCTGGACACCGTCGTTTTTGTTGCTTTCACGGCGAGAGACGCGCGAACGACCGCAACCACACCATCTGAACAGACCGGCAAATCCGGCACGGTCGGATTTGCGCATGGGGATGCGCCACCCTTGCGGTGGCGCGCCTTTCTTCTTTTTGCTCTTTTCGCCTACTTTCTCTCACTTTCTTCTTTCGCAGAAAGAAGAAAAAGAGAAAATAGGCAAAGAAATTCTTCGAAAATGAATTCTCAAAAACAATATCGCTTTCTAAAACTCCACCTTTCTCATTTTCTTTCATAAAGAAAATGAGATTGAAATTCATTCGCGGGTAAGCGGGAGGATGATATCCTCCCCTACCGGGTATAGAGAAACCGTTTACCCTCATGTTGTGGGACGCAATTCATAATCGTTCGTTTTACGGGTCGACGTCCTCGGCGACCCCTACCGGGTGCGTTGAAATTTTTTCTTCCTCTTCAAAGGGAAGCCTTCCATGGACATTCGCTTCTGCGGAACACCGAGGACGTTGTTCAATAAATGAAAATAAAAATATCCTATTTTTCAAAAACACCTTGCACGCAGTCTAAATGTGTGGTATAATAAAAAATGAAGTTTTTTGCACGCGAGGTTGGCTATGAAAATCGGTTTTGACTGCGAAAAATATATGACGATACAGTCCCGAAACATCAGGGAACGAATCGAAAAATTCGGCGGTAAGCTCTATCTGGAGTTTGGCGGTAAGCTTTTTGACGATTACCACGCCTCAAGAGTCCTGCCCGGCTTTGAGCCTGACGCAAAAATCAAAATGCTGGCAAAGATCAAAGACGAGGTCGAGATAATCATTGCCATCAATGCCGACGATATTGAGAAAAACAAGCTCCGCGGCGACCTGGGCATCAGCTACGACGACGATACCCTGCGCCTCATCGACATTTTCCGAAGCCTTGGCTTCTACGTTGGAAGCGTGGTCATCACCCGCTATGCGGGACAGTCGGGCGCGGATAAGTTCAGACGCAGACTGGGCGACCTTGGTATGAAGAGCTTTCTTCATTATTCGATCCCCGGCTATCCCTCCGACGTGCAGACGATCGTCAGCGACGAGGGATTCGGCAAGAACGAGTATATTGAGACCGAGCGACCGCTGGTGGTAGTTACAGCACCCGGCCCGGGAAGCGGAAAGATGGCTACCTGTCTGTCCCAGCTTTACCACGAGAACAAGCGCGGTGTCAAGGCGGGATATGCGAAATTCGAGACCTTCCCCGTGTGGAATCTTCCCTTAAAGCACCCTGTAAATATCGCCTACGAATCGGCAACGGCAGATCTTGACGACGTGAATATGATCGACCCCTTCCACCTGGAGGCATACGGGCAGACCGCGGTGAACTATAACCGCGACGTTGAGATATTCCCTGTGCTCCAAGCCATGATGACCGAGATCCTGGGCCAGTGTCCTTATAAGTCCCCCACGGATATGGGAGTAAATATGGTGGGCTTTTGTGTCACCGACGACGCCATCACAAGCGAGGCGGCAGGCAAGGAAATGCTCCGCCGTTATTTCAGTGCCGCCAAGGACGTTGCGGCTCACAACGCGCCCCCAAGTCTTCTTGCAAAGCACGAGCTGCTCCTGCAGCAGGCGCACGTGACCCGCGAGCTGTGCCCCGCCATCGCCGCATCGCTGAAAAAGGCCGAGGAAACGGGCAAGCCTGCGGGAGCTATGGAGCTGCCCGACGGCACTATCGTCACAGGAAAGACCTCCAACCTTCTGGGGGCTTCCGCCGCTCTGCTTCTTAACGCCATCAAATATCTGGCGGGTATCGACGACAGCATCGATCTGATAGATTCAAGAACTCTTGAACCCGTGTGTGCTCTGAAAACGGGTGCTCTTGGCAATAAGAATCCCCGCCTCCATTCGGACGAGGTGCTGGTGGCTCTTGCCGCAAGCTCGGTATACAGCGATAAGGCAAAGGCGGCTATGAACGCTTTGCCTCTTCTGCGCTCATGCGACGCTCATTTCTCGGTCATTCTCTCCTCGGTTGACGAGAAGACCTACAAGAAGCTTGGGATCAACACAAGCTGTGAGCCCAGATACGAAAACCGCTCGCTCTATCACAGGAAATAAACTCAGAACCCCCTCTTGCTATGGCAAGAGGGGGTTTATGTTAACGCGACATTTTTTACAGCGACGTGCCCTCGATCAGCCCCTCAAAGCACTCGTCCTCCACCTCTACCCGCGCGCCCTCAATGTGCAAAAATCTGGCGGTGGCGTAATCGTAGGAGGAAAGCGGACGGTCGAGGAAGTCCTGAGAGTGGGCGCAGACAAGGATCTGAAATCCGTTTATCTGGCTCACCACCAGCGTGTGGTAAAAGTCCCCCGAGTCATCTGCCAGCTGGATAATATCCCCCGGACGTATCTGACGGCGGTTTACCTCGGTGGCAAAGGGGCCTTCTTCCTCGTTGGTCGTAAGGAAATCGTAGAAAAATTCCACTCCCGTCCAGGAGGGTGTGCGATCCTCCGACGACACGTAATACCACCCGAAGGTGGGAGTGTAGTTCATCTGGCAACACCCTGCCAGAACGCATTGGGACGCGAAATTGGTGCAGTCACCCCCGATGCCCGAAAAATTCTCAAAAAGCGGGTTTCTCGACAGCGCCCAGCGGCGGGCGTACTCAACGGCGCGTTCTCGATTGTAAGGTTTTATCAAAAACATGGCAAAAATCCTCCTTTTTTAAAATTTTACTGATTCGGTGACAAAATTATGCCAACTTCGCACAGACAAGGTGGTAAAATGAAAACAAAAAGCAAAAAAACGGGAGGGTAAATGGGACTTTTACTTGTTTTGATAGAGGCTGCGGCTCTGTCGGCCGACGCTTTTGCGGTTTCGGTGTGCAAGGGGCTTTCCATGCGGCGCGTGAACACGTCAAGCGCGCTTTTGTGCGGGATCTGGTTCGGGGGCTTTCAGGGGTTGATGCCCTTTCTGGGCTACCTGCTCGGATCCTGCTTTGAAAAGTATATCAGGGTCGCCGCGCCCTTTATTGCATTTGTCATTTTGGCGTTTATCGGTGCAAAGATGATCCGAGAATCCTTCGTCTACGGGGAAAAAGCCGACCCGCGCCTTGATGCGGGAACGATGCTTGCCATGTCGGTAGCTACGAGCTTAGACGCCTTTGCGGTGGGTGTCGCCTTTGCTCTGGAGCCCGTGGTGCTGAACCCCCGCATGAGTCCGCTTTTAAACATACTTTGCGCCTGCGCCATTATTTGTCTGGTGACGTTCACAGTCAGCTTTGCGGGGGTGGGGCTGGGCAACATCTTCGGCTCAAAACACAAGTCCAAAGCGGAGCTTGCGGGCGGTATTGTCCTTATAATTATTGCATTTTGGGGCTTGTTGCGTTAAAGAGGGTGTCGGGCGGCAAAAAAAGTTTTAAAACCCTTGAAAAAACGCAGATTATGGGGTATAATACTTTGGATTTAAAAAGATCGAGGCTATAAAATGAGAAAAACGAAAATTATATGTACCGTCGGACCTGCCAGCAGGGACGAAAAAGTATTCAGTGCCATGTGCCGTGCAGGCCTTAACGTGGCGCGTCTCAACTTTTCCCACGGATCCCACGAGCAGCACAAGGAAAACATCGACATGATCAAAAAAGTGCGTGAGGAGCTTGATCTCCCCATCGCCATAATGCTTGATACCAAGGGCCCCGAGTACCGCATAAAGACGTTTGAGAACGGCAAGATCACCCTTTGCGACGGCGACGAGTTTACCTTTACGGTGGAGAATGTTGAAGGCGACCGCACACGGGTCTCGGTGAATTACGAGGGACTTGTAAACGACCTTTCAATCGGCGACAGGATCCTTGTAAACAACGGACTGGTCATCTTCGAGGTAAAGGAGATCACTCACACCGACGTTATCTGCCGGGTAGTGGTAGGAGGCGAGCTTTCGGACAGAAAGAGCATGAGCTTCCCCGGAAAGATCTTGAAGCAGACCTATCTGAGCGAGCAGGACAAGGCGGATCTGCTTTTCGGAATCGAGAACGACGTGGATTTTATTGCCGCTTCCTTCGTTTCCCGCCGAGAGGATCTGCTTGACCTCAAGGCGTTTATGCACGAGCACGGCGGCGACAACATCGACATTATTGCAAAGATCGAAAATCAGTCGGGTATTGACAATATCGAGGAGATCTGCGAGGAGTGCTCGGGCATTATGATAGGTCGAGGCGACCTGGGTGTTGAGGTTCCCTTTACAGAGCTTCCTGCCCTGCAGAAATTCCTTATCACCAAGTGCCGACTTCTGGGCAAGCGCGTTATTACCGCTACCGAAATGCTCGAATCCATGATACAGAATCCCCGTCCCACAAGAGCCGAGATCTCCGACGTTGCCAACGCCGTTTACGACGGCACCAGCGCCGTGATGCTCTCGGGCGAGTCTGCGGCGGGAAAATATCCCGTTCAGACGGTCAAGACCATGGCGGAGATCGTGGAGGAGACCGAAAAGCATATTCACTACGACAACAGATTCAGAAACAACGAATTCAAAATAAAGAACCGTGCCGACGCTATTTCCCACGCCACCTGCGGAATGGCTATCGACATCCGTGCAAAGGCTATCGTGGTCACTTCCATGTCGGGAATGACCGTACGCATGGTCTCTCGCTTCCGCTCGCCCACCGATATTGTGGGAATGGCGGTAAACAAGAAGGTCTGGTACAAGCTTGCCCTTTCCTGGGGCGTGCTTCCCGTGCTCACCGAGCACTTCAACTCCACCGACGTTCTTTTCTATCATGCGCTCAAGGCCGCAAAGGAAGCATTGCACCTGCAAGAGGGCGACAGCGTGGTCATGACCGCAGGCGACATCAACGGAGCCTCGGGCAACACCAATCTTATCAAGGTTGAAACGGTATAATCAAATAAACTCCAAAAGGGAGTAGCAAGCGGGAGTTTTTTGCCCCGCGTTCCCGGCGTCATCACAGAGACGGACACAGTCTCTCGCCGAGAAATTAAAATGCAAGACTTTTGGGAAGGCAAAATGCTTTCCCAAAAGTCTTTTTTGATTATTTGTTTCAAAAATTGTTGAAATATCAATTTTTTTGTGATAAAATAAATGTGAATGATTTTTAAAGGAGACAAACATGGAAATTCTTTACGAAAACTTGCTTTTGCTCGGTCAAGGTGACAACTGGAAAATGATCGTCATGTGGGCGATCGGCGGTATTCTCATCTATCTCGCAATTGCAAAGAAGATGGAGCCTACTCTCCTGCTTCCCATGGGCTTTGGCGCACTTATTGTAAATATTCCTCTGTCCGGTGCTATCGGCGAGGAGGGCGCGCTTACCACGCTCTATGAGGCGGGTATTGCAAACGAGCTCTTCCCCCTTATCCTCTTTATCGGTATCGGAGCCATGATCGACTTTGGTCCCGTGCTTTCGAACCCCAAGCTGATGCTTTTCGGCGCGGCGGCACAGTTCGGTATCTTCTTTACCCTCTGCGCGGCTTCGATGTTCTTTGCCCCCAACGATGCTGCGTCTATCGCCATTATCGGCGCGGCTGACGGACCTACGGCTATCGTAGTTGCGCAGCAGCTCGGCTCCAAGTATCTGGGTGCAATTATGGTGGCGGCGTACTCCTACATGGCGTTGGTTCCCGTTATCCAGCCGCCCATCATCAAGCTCTGCACCACAAAGAAAGAGCGCATGATCCGTATGCCCTACACACAGAAGTCGGTTTCAAAGACCACAAGGATTCTGTTTCCCATCGTTATTACTATCGTAGCAGGTCTTATCGCGCCCGCTTCGGTTTCCCTCGTCGGATTCCTTATGTTCGGTAATCTTATCCGCGAGTGCGGCGTGCTTGACTCCCTTTCCGAGACGGCACAGAAGGTCCTTGCAAATCTTGTAACTATCTTCCTGGGTATCACCGTTGCAACTCAGATGCAGGCAGATAAGTTCCTGTCCCTTGATACCTTGATGATCCTGGGCCTGGGTCTCTTTGCATTTATTTTTGATACGGCAGGCGGCGTGTTCTTTGCCAAGTTCCTCAACCTTTTCCTCAAGGAAAAGATCAACCCCATGATCGGTGCGGCAGGTATCTCTGCGTTCCCCATGTCGGGACGTATCGTTCACAAGATGGGTCAGGACGAGGATCCCCAGAACTTCCTGCTCATGCACTCTATCGGCGTAAACGTATCGGGTCAGATCGCATCCGTTATTGCGGGCGGTCTTATCCTTGCATTCTTTGGCGCAAAATAAGGGAGGTATAATATGGATAACAATTATAAGGATACGATCACAGAAAACGACACTCAGTCTCCCGCCGTTGATATTACGGCGCCCGACCAGGTGCTTGATACAAACCCGCCTGCAGACGCAGCGGGCGACACTCCCGTAATTTTCGAGGGCGTAGGTACGGACTTTGTTCGTGACGACTCTACAAAAGAGCCCGAGGAGATGGCTGAGGAAGAAGAGGGAATGGAAACTCAGGCCATAACAGAGCAGGACGAAGATTTCACTCCCGGAGCACAGAATTTCGTATCGAACCTTGGCTATATGGGCAAGGGAATGCTGGCAATTTTCGTGGTTATCGGTGTTATCATGGCTGTGACCGCGCTTCTCAACAAGGTGTTTAAGAAATAATCTTTACCACATAACAAAAAACGACGGTGTTCAGCCGTCGTTTTTTTGCTTGTTAGTTTGGGGGGCCAGGCCCCTTTTTAAAGGGGCTTGGGAAAACGACGGCTGAACACCGTCGTTTTTTTATTTGTCTTTTTGATATGCCAAGCGTTCGTCGCCCGATTTTAAGTGGATTATTCCGCAATATACGTATCCCGCTGACGCGAGCGCCTTTTGCATGACGATATTGTCGCGATGGGTGTCGATGCGGACACGTCCGCACCTCTCCAGTGCCCACTCTGTGGCGAGACGGACGATGCCGTGAACAGTCCCGTCACCTGCGATTCTGTGAATGAACCCGTAAGGGAGATCGGACGGCCACTGCCCGTCGTATATTTTCAGATAAGTTGGCTCGATTCCTGCGTCGAAAAAGAACACACCGTGAATATCGCCACCCTGCTCGATCACATAAAGCTTGCCGTTTGAAATGTCCTCGCGGGCGCTTTCCTCACCCGGATATGCGCCCGTCCACTGGTGCATATTTCCCGTCTGTCGCTGAAATTTTTTCGCGCCCTCGTAGATCTCACCGATCCTTTTTTCTTCGCCCACTTCGGCGGGGCGTATTTTTATTTCACTCATTCCAGAATGTTTGAGGTTATGTAGTCTACGCCCATTTCAACCAGCTTTGTGGCTGTCTCGGGGCTGTCAACCGTCCAGCAGTTGATCTCGATACCGTTTTCGTGCAGGAGTTTTACAAGCTCGGGCGTCACTTGGCTGCCCGCAATATCAAGATCGAGGCTGTCTTTTTTGAGGGTTTCAAGCAGGTCGTTGTCCCATGCGCTTACAAGGTACTGGAGCTTCTGATCGGGAAGAATACGGCGAACGTCCTGCATATTCATGAGGCTGAAAGATATGAAAATAGTATTGTCAAGATAGTCTAGACGGCGGATCTCCTCAACGATACCCGCTATGCTTTCGGTAGCCATTCTGCGCTTCAGCTCAAGCACCGCCACCTTGCCGTATTTTTTACAGATGTTGATATATTCGTCAAGGGTAGGCAAAGAGAGATCTGAGCGGGTCTCTGTGGTCTCGCGGTTTTCCCGGTTGCGGTCGTAAAGGCGGAGAAGGGAAAGCTCGACTGCATCGGTCTCCTCAATAACTGCGTCAACACCCGTCATGCGCTTGATATTGTCGTCGTGATGAATAATAAATCTCCCGTCGCGGGTCACGTGTACGTCGGTCTCAATGCCGAAATACGAGCGGTTGCCTGCCGCCACGAATGCGGCGTTTGAGTTTTCTGCCTCGATTCCGCTCAGCCCTCTGTGCGCGATCATTTTTGCGTTTTTTCTTGCGATCTTCACTGTATTCATGGGAATCCTCCTAAATTATCTCTCGGAATCCGTTTCCGATAATATCCATGCTGTTGTTGATTATCACAAAGGCATCGGGGTCGATCTCCTTTATGTGATGACGCAGCAAAACGGCGTTTCGGCGGCGCACAACGGTCAATATCACCGTTTTCTGCTCGCCTGTATACACACCCGTGTATGCGTCAGACATGGTTGCGCCCTGATCGAGGTCGATCGTAATATAATCGGCTATCTCCTTTGCGCGGGAGGTGATTATGGTGAAATATTTCGATGTGTTCATGCTCTCGATGACGTTGTCGACCACCAGAACTCGGCACAAAAATCCTACGACACAATAGAACCAGACCTGAACGTTGAACACGAACGCCGACAGGCAGACCACCACAATGTCCGCCATAAAAAGCGCCTTTGAAATGTTTATTTTTGCGTATTTTTTGATTATCATTGCCACGATATCGGTGCCGCCCGAGCTTGCGCTGACGTTGAACATGATAGCGGCGCCCACACCGGGCAAAAATACCGCGAAAACAAGCTCCAGCAGGGTGTCGTTTGTCAGCGGACCCGTCATGGGATAGATAAATTCAAGAGCGTAGGACACGCCCGAGATCAGCAGACTGCAATAAACGGTCTTGAAGCCGAAATCCCGGCCGATTATCATAAATCCTATTATGAGCAAAGCCACGTTTATCACAAGCATGAAAAGTCCGGGACTGACGGTGGGGAATATCTCGCCCAGCAGGATCGAAATTCCCGTGACGCCACCCGTTGAAAAGTGGTTGGGGAACTCGAAAAAATAGACGCCCAGACCCATAAGGAGCGCGCCGAAGGTCATCAGCGCATAGTCTTTGAGAATTCTCTTCATCTTTCCTCCGTTTATCAAACGTTGATATCCCGCAGGGCAAACTCCACGGCCTTACCGATGACCTCAGCCATGCGGAACATACCCAGGTCGTTGGGGTGACAGCCGTCGACGGTGCAGTCCTCGCGGTTCTGACCCGCAAAAAGGGAATATCCGTCGATGAAAATCACGTTTTCACCTCTGTTTTTTGCATTTATATAGGTGTTGTAGATCACGTCGCGGCGACGCTCGCACTCGCCCCACTTCAGCCAGAAGTCGGGCTTCGTGACGAATATTACGGGTACTTCGGGGTGTTTTTCGCGTATTTTCAGATACAGCTTTTCGTGAGTGTTTTTCAGATGCTCAACGTTAGGGGCGTTGTGGTCGTAGTCGCAGACGAAAACGCTGAAATCAAGCCCTGCCATATAGTCGATGATCGTGTCCTCGGCCTTTGCGTTGCCCGAGAAGCCGAGGTTGATATAATTTACGTCATAGCGGCGGGAAATGATGTTCTCGTAGGACATACCCGGTCTTGTAGGGCAGCCGCCCTGGGTAATGGACGAGCCGTAAAAGAGCACGGGCTTCTCAACGGTGTAATCGGGGTGAGCGGTGAGGGTAGAATTTTCGTCAAGACCGATGAAAAGGTCGCGAAGACCGCTGTAATTTGACAGAACCAGGGTTATCTGCTTCTCGCCCTCGGGAAGCTTTATGAGAGACTCGATGTCCAGACTTGTATCGGTAGGCATGAAAATGCCCGAAAAAATAGGCTCGGACACCTTGCCGCGACGAATGTAAACGTCAACGCCACCACGGGCAAGGAAAGAAAATTTGGGGCTCACCTCGGTTTCGCTGCGGGTCAACTTCAATGCCAGATAATTCGAGGTGGTGGTGAAACGCACGCGCCCTCCCGCCATATTATAATTGAGGTTCTTCACGCCCTCGCTGACCTTTTCCGCAACTTCCACGGGCAGACGGCAATGGCGATCTCTCTCGGGGTTCTGGGCGTCATAGAGTCCGTATATACGGAATGGCTCGGACTTGAAGTTATAAAATTTCAAGCCCTCGCAATTTAATATATTTTCGTCTGATATCCCAAGCTCTTCCGATGTATAAGATCTTACGTCTATCATATTTTTCTCCTTTTCATGCGCAATTATGCAATTTTTGCAGGATGGCAAAGGCCGCCGTCTATCGGATTAAGTTTAGCACATTTCGGCAAGTATGTCAACCGAGTTTTCCTTTTTTACACACAAAAAACGACGGCTTGCCGTCGTTTTTTGTTATTTGACAAAATCCATGGCGCATTGGGCGTCATAACGTGCAAGGCCCGAAAGCTCTGCCTGTCGGGCACTGATCTTTTCGCAAAGCTCACGGCGGCAAGCCACAGTGTGCTCTGCGCGTAAAACGATGTCCTGCGATGTGAATTTGCCGATGTCGATAGGCTCCTCATGCCCCGAATATTCAAGAAACGCGCTGATCTTAGGGTCGTATGCGATTCCGATAGCGGGAATGCAGGCGTTGGTGGAGTAGATGAGCATGTGGAGTCTCATTCCCACAGCAAATTCCATGCGGGAAAGAAGCGCCGTCAGCTCTCTTGCGCTAAGACCTTGAGCTAAGATTGCCTTTTTGCCGCTGAGCTTTTCGAACTGCAGACAGACCGCGCGGCTTATTTCAAGATCGGCCAAGTTCTGCACCGATACCACCAGGGGCAGAAGTCCCAAACGGCGGTGAATTTCGGTCATGGAAAGAGCAATCCTATGTGTGAACTCTGCCCTTGAAAGATCTCCGCCCGTCTTGAGATTTTCGTATTCTCTTACCGAAATAGCGTAATACTTGTTGTTCTTGGTGTCGATTCCCAGCTTGTCCTCAATATAGGACAGACGGCTGTCGTCAATAGGCTTGACGGTAAGGGCGGGGTCGGCGGTGACGGCGATCTCGCGGCGGGGACACAGTCCGATCTCCTTTAAAAATTCGAGAGAGGAAGGCTCGCGAAGGCTGATAAGATCCACTTCCTCAAGCACTTTTTTCACCTTTGCCACGCTCCGCTCACCGTATACGGGACCTATGCCGTTTGAATAGACCATCACGGGCAGTCCCGCGCGCTTTGCCAGCTTGATGATGGCAATATAGTAATTCAAGGATTTTTCGCTGGTGTTGTTCTGAAGCAGGGAGCCTCCGCCGCTGATGAGGAGCTTTGCGCGCTTCATTTCGCGGCGAATGGCAAAGACGTTCAGTCGGTTGATGCAACGAACCCCGTATTTTATCTGTGACTTTTTAGGGTCTTTTGTCAGAGCGGTTATTCTTATTTCGGGGTCTATCTCCCGAAGCTGAGAGGCGATGGAGGTGAGCAGAGAATCGTCACCCATGTTTCCAAAGCCGTAATAGCCCGACAAAATAACGTCGTTGTCTTTTTTGTAGCCATATGGGCGCAGGCTCTCGTAGACTGCCAGGCAGTCCAGCGCCATGCGTTGAGCGGAATAATTTTCTCTGATTATTGCTCTGTTCTGCTCGCCGATCTTCAAAAGACTGTCTTCGGGCAGTGCCAAAAGGTCGCAAAGGTCGGACAAAAGCCTTTCGGGAGTTGACATCTCACAACCGCGGCAGCAGAAGTTTGTGGCAACGGCGGTGTCGTACATATCCCCCTCGGGACGGCCGATATATCCCTCGTTTCCCGCGACGATAACGGGCTTTGACGCACTCATGGCTTCAAGCGCGGCGCGTGAAACGCCCACGAAAACGTCGCCAAGAGCAACTAAATTATTGATGTCGGTGCGTCCGCCCGTTACGTGGACGAACTTTTTGCCGTCGGTTGTCGTTGCGTTTGCTTTGCTTGCCAAAGCGCGGACGTGTTCCAGGTCGTCGCCGCCGCCCACCACAACGATCTGCAGATCGGGGTGACTTTCCTTCAAAGCGGGCGCGATCTGGCAAAGCTGACGTGCGACCAGAGAGCGATCGGTGTCCATTCGGCTGACGTAGACTATTGTTTTGCGCTTTTCGGGAAGTCCAAGCTCCAAAGCCACGCTGTCCGAAGATGTGTTCGGAGAAAATTTTTCCATATCCACGCCGTTTATAGTCACCGAAATGTTGTCCGGATAAACGCCGTAAGAGTCGATCAGATACTGCTTTATATCCTCGCTGACCGCCACCGTCTTCTCACCCCAAAAGGCTATCTTGCGCCAGAGGGCGTTTACGTCGAAGACCCAATGGGCGGTGGTGACGAAGCGAAAGTGCAGAACTGGGTGCAAAAGACCGCAAACAAACGCGGGGATTCGCGCGTGGGCGTGGACGATATCAAATTTTTCTTCTTTTATAAGCTTTTTGAGGGCGAAATACGACCTTATGACCCTGCTTGGCGCTTTTGTATGAAGCGGAATCGAAACGTGCTTTATTCCGCACGCCTCAAGCTCGCGCACGTACACGCCGCCGTTTGATGCGACGGTCACATCGTGACCCATGTTGCAAAGGGCTCTTGACAGCTCAAGCACGTGGGTCTCCGCGCCGCCGATGTCAAGAGCCATGGCACACATTAATATTTTCATACGTTGATCTTTGCCTCTACCGAGCGCAGATATTCAATAGCTGTGCGGGTGCTTTCCTCAAAGCTGTCACCAAAGCCACCCTCAAGGGAAATGGCACCGCTCTCGTACCGAGCATCGCGGAGCACGCGGAAAAATTCGGCGTAGTCCTCGGGGTCGGTGGGCGCGGGCACATGGCGCTTTTGCGAAGGGCTGGCAATATGCACGTGGCTGATACAGCCCTTGTAATCGGCCAGACTCTGAACGCTTTCGCCCATGAGCACCACGTGGTAGTAGTCGACCAACAGGCGCACGTAGGGGCTGTTTACCTCGCGCACGTATTCCATAGCCTCGGCGCAGGTGTTAAGAACGTTGGATTCGCCGTCGTTCAGCTCCTCGATGCCGATGATAACGCCGTGCTTTTCAGCCAGGGGCGCAACAAGGTCGCGCAAAAAATGAACGATCTGCGCCCTTGCCTCGTCGCGGGAAAATCCCTCGGGAATATTTCTTGCTCCGCCGCTTCCGAAAATTGCGCTTTTCAGACCCAGAACAGAGAGCTTTTCAAAGGCTTTTTCAAGATAATCGAGGGTCACGGCGTCGTCGGCGTCGGGACCTGTTATCTTTATGCGTCCGGGGATAAATCCGTTGGCACTAAGGCATTTTATGCCGTGCTTTTTGCATTCGTCGGCAATTTTTTGAACGTCCTGGTCAGAGCCGTCCGCCAGAGCGGAAAAACCCACCTCGCAGAAATCACAGCCGACCTTCTTTAGTATTTCTATCTTTTTTACGTCCTTGCCGATGCAGGCTCCGTAAATGAATTTCATTTTTCTTACCTCACGATTATTATTTTTCGGGGTCCAGGAATTTCCAGTAAGATTTAAGGTAATTTACGCCCGAAAGAACGGCGAAGAAGGTGGATACTGCCATGGAAGCGTAGGTGAGCACGTGGTAATCGTACTTGACCAGATCCATGCCCGAAATGAGGGAAGCCCCCTCAAATATTACAGGCTCAAGCATTGCACAAAGAATAAACACGATCTGGGAAACGGTCTTGATCTTGCCCAGCATATTTGCGGCAACTACAACTCCGCTTCCGCTTGCAACGAGGCGGATGGATGTGACCGCCAGCTCGCGGAAAACCACGATGGTCACCGCGATGGTAAGGCAGACCTGCAAAACGCCGCTGTAACGGAAGATGAGCATCATCATAGCGCCGATGACCATGAATTTGTCAGCCAGGGGATCAAGAAACTTGCCGAAATCCGTGATGAGGTTGTCACGGCGGGCGATCTTGCCGTCAAGCATATCGGTAAAGGACGCCGCGCCGAAGATAATAGCGGAGATAACGCCCCAGGCTATCGTGTTCAGAGGCAGGAGCATAACGACCATGATTATCGGAACCATAATAAGACGGAGGACCGTCAGCTTGTTTGGTAGATTCATTTTCATTTTCTTAAATTTCCTTTCTTGTCACAGCGCGTGACCGAGCAGGTCGTAGTCGCCGATCTCGTCAATTTTTACGTTGGCAAAGGTGCCGGGCTTGAGCTTTCTCTTGGACTGGAAATATATCTTTCCGTCGATCTCGGGCGCATCCATGTAGGAACGGCCGTAGTAGGTCTCGGCCACCACGTCGTAGTCCTCGACCAGAACCTTTAAGGTCTTGTGCAGGAAGCGTTCGTTGCGCTCTGCGTTGATGCGGTACTGCTGAGCCATAATAACGTCAGCTCTGTCCTGCTTTACCTGCTCGTCGATCTGATCCTCGAAATCGTATGCGGGGGTGTCCTCCTCGCGGGAGTATGCAAAGGCACCCATGCGGTCGAATTTCGCTTCGTCAACAAAAGCGCAAAGCTCTTCGAAATCCTCTTCGGTCTCGCCCGGGAAGCCCACGATAAAGGTGGTGCGGATAACGATGTCGGGAATTTCGCGGCGAAGTTTTCTTAAAACCTCGCGGATCATTTTGTTGTCTCCGCGGCGGTTCATGCGGTGAAGCACGCGGTCGGAAATGTGCTGGAGCGGCAGATCTATGTATTTTACAACTCTGTCGTTATCACGAATTTCCGCCACCAGCTCGTCGGTGATCTTGTCGGGGTAGCAGTAGAGCAGACGGAACCATTCGATCTTCGTCTCCTTTGCCAGACGGCGCAGAAGCTCGGGAAGCTTGTATTCACCGTAAAGGTCAATGCCGTAGTGTGTGGTATCCTGCGCTACGATGGTCAGCTCCTTTACGCCCAGATTTTCAAGGTCCTTTGCCTCGTGTAACAGATCGTCCATGGGACGGGAACGGAATTTGCCGCGGATGTTGGGGATCGCGCAGTAGGTACAGCGGTTGTCGCAGCCCTCGGCGATCTTCAGATACGCCGCGTGATCGGGGGTAGTCAGTACGCGGTCGCCGCCAAGTTTGACGGTGTTTTTGTCTTCATACGAGGAATATCTCTTGCCCTCGGCCACGGCTTTCACAGCGTCCACGATGTTGTGGATACTTCCCACGCCCAGCACCGCGTCAACCTCGGGAAGCTCCTCAAAGATGGAATCGCGGTAGCGCTCGGAGAGACAGCCCGTGACGATGATTCCACGGAGATTTTTGTTTTCCTTGAGCCAACCGATGTCAATAATGTTGTCGATGGACTCCTTTTTTGCGCTTTCGATAAAGGCGCAGGTGTTTATGATGACGATGTCTGCCTCGGTCTCCTCGGCGGTGATCTCATATCCAGCCTGAGCCAGATGGTAGAGCATTACCTCGGCGTCAAGCTGATTTTTGGGACAGCCGAGAGATACGAATCCTATTTTCAATTTGCATCTGCCTTTCGTACATATTTATTCAATATATCATAACACATTTTGAGCCGAGTGTCAACTCAAAACGCAAAAAGCGTGCGGATTTACACTTGATAAATTGCAAAAAATAGTGTATAATTTACCCATCTGAGAAAAAGGAGGCGAGATGCCGTGGAAAATAACAGAAAAAAGGCAGCCGTCGGCATACTTGCCCACGTTGACGCAGGAAAGACCACGCTGTCCGAGGCCCTGCTCTTTTGCGCGGGAGCATTGCGTAAGATCGGTCGCGTTGACCGCGGAGACGCTTTCCTTGATAATAATGAAATTGAGCGTGAGCGCGGGATCACCGTTTTCTCAAAGCAGGCGATGCTGTCCTTTCCCGACGCGGATATAACCCTCATCGACACCCCCGGCCACGTGGATTTTTCGGGCGAGGCGGAGCGCACTCTGTCCGTTCTTGATTACGCGGTGCTTGTGGTAAGCGGCAGTGAAGGGGTGCAGTCCCATACCAAAACTATCTGGAATCTGCTCTGCCACCACGGGGTGCCCACCTTCATTTTTGTCAATAAGATGGATATTTCCTTTTATGAGACCGCCGCCGTTATGAGAAGTCTGCGAAACGCTCTTGACAGTGCGTGCGTTGATTTTTCGGACACGTCTTCACCCGAATTTTGCGAGGAGGCGGCGAGCCTTGACGAGGCGATCCTTGACAGCTTCCTTGAAAGCGGTGAGGTTAAGACCTCTGATCTGCAAAACGCGATCTTGGGACGTCGCATAATTCCCTGCTTTTTCGGCTCGGCGCTGAAAAACGAGGGCGTTGAGGAGTTTGCCGCAGGGCTTTGTAAGTATATCAAATCGAAAAAGTACCCCGACACCTTCGGTGCACGGGTCTATAAGATAACAAGAGACGCGAAAAACGCCAGACTGACCCACCTGAAGATCACGGGCGGAACGCTTGCGTCAAAAATGATGATCGGCGAAGAAAAGACCGATCAGGTAAGATTTTATTCGGGCGAGAAGTTTATAACCGTCGAAAAAGCGACGGCGGGAGACGTTTGCACCGTTACGGGACTTAACTCAACATACGCGGGGCAGGGTCTGGGCTTTGAAATGGAGGGTGAGAGACCTCAGATCGAGCCGATCTTAAGCTACAGCGTCAAAATCCTTGACGGTACCGCGCCGGCGATTGTTTACGATCGTTTGAAATTGCTGTCCGAGGAGGATCCTCTGCTGGCGGTAAGCTGGGACCAGCGAGCGCAGGAAAGCGGAGTGCGCGTTATGGGCGAGATCCAGCTTCAAGTCCTGCGGCGCACGGTGCGCGACCGATTCTGCACGGAGATAGACTTCGGCGCGGGGCGCATTGTATATAAGGAAACGATTCGCGGCTCGGTTGAGGGCGTGGGACATTTTGAGCCTTTGCGCCACTATGCCGAGGTGCACCTGCTCCTGGAAGAAGGAGACGAGGGCAGCGGGCTTGTTTTTGACACCCTCTGCTCGGATAAGATCCTGATGCAGAATTTTCAGAGATTGGTGCTGACCCACCTGGCGGAAAAAACTCACCGCGGAGTGCTGACGGGCGCGCCGATCACAGATATGAAGATAACGCTGATCTCGGGCAAGGCGCACTTAAAGCACACCGAGGGCGGAGACTTCAGACAAGCCACCTACCGCGCGGTGCGGCAGGGGTTGATGAAAGCGGAGTCGGTGCTCCTTGAGCCTTATTACGACTTTGAGATAAGTGTCCCCGCCGAGTCGGTAGGACGACTCATGAACGACATAAACCGCATGGGCGGTGAGTTTGAGATAAAGGACGCGGGCGAGAGTGAGACTACTTTGACAGGAAGCGCGGCTGTGTCCGAGCTTCGGGAATATCCAAAGGAGCTGACCGCCTACACCAAGGGAGAGGGCAGAATTTTTCTGACTCTTTCGGGTTACCGTCCTGCCGCGCGCCAAGATGAGATCGTGGCGGCGTCGGGCTACGACCCCGAATCGGACCTGCGAAACAGTCCCGATTCGGTGTTCTGCTCGGGCGGTGCGGGATTCAATGTGAAATGGGATCAGGTTGAGGAATATATGCACCTTGAGGGCTACGACGCCAGCACGCCCGAGCCTGCGGAAAGCGCAGATGCGCTTCCCGCGACCCGACGCCGCCGAGGTGTGTCCTACGCCGACGCGTTGGCGCTCGACAAAGAATTGGTTAGCATTTTTGAGCGGACCTACGGTCCCATTCGGCGCAAAAAGGTCAGCGACGGACCTACCAGACGGGATTACGACGAGAAAAAGCCGCCGAAAAAGCCTAAAAAAGAGGCTTCTGTCCTGCCCGAGTTCGTTCTGGTGGACGGTTACAATATAATTTTTGCCTGGGACGATCTGAAAAAGATCGCACAGGACAATCTGAACCTTGCCCGCAAGCTTCTGACCGACATTCTCTGCAACTATCAGGGCTATCGGGGCTGCGGACTCATTCTGGTCTTTGACGCCTATAAAGTCGCGGGCGGACGCGGCTCGGTGGAGAAGGAAGGCGGCATCAGCGTGGTCTACACCAAGGAGGCGGAGACTGCCGACGCTTACATCGAGCGCGTGACCTACGAGATCGGCAAAAAGTACCGCGTGCGCGTGGCAACGTCGGACAACCTTGAGCAGATAATCGTCTTGGGTCACGGCGCGGAAAGAGTTTCGGCGCGGGCATTTTACGATGAGGTGCGAAAGGTCGCGTCGGAGATCTCCGACGAGGTGGAAAAGATTAACAAAGGATTTTAACAGAAAAAACGGCGGATGTTCCGCCGTTTTTTGTGCGGGATAATTAAAACGAAGATATACCCTTGTAGGGGCGACCATTGGTCGCCCGCCTCGCGGAAATTTATAATGCAAATGGACAGGGGTTTCGTATTGGCGAATTTTTATGTGCAAAAGCGGGCGACCAATGGTCGCCCCTACAGGGGAGTGTTTGTGGACAGTGGCGAGGGATGTTATGGTCGTCCGAAAGCGGGACGCCGAGGACGTCGTCCCCTACCGGGCAAGACGAAATGCACGCCTTGCGGTCGATACCGCAAAACCCTTCCTTTATTGTATATACGCGCGTGCGGAACGCCCGTAATATTAAACCCTGTTTATTATTACGTTAAAATTACACATAAGGAAAACCTATTGCCAAATAAATGCAGATGTGGTAAGATGTAAGCACAGTGAAAGACTGGCGGATGTTCATGCCATCGGATCGGATTGATATCCGATGACAGCTAAGTCGGGTATGAGCGACGACCCGATTCGACGTGGCGGCAGATTGAAGGCAGCCGACTTCACTTAAAAAAAATATATTTTTTTGAAGGAGAAACAAAACTATGAAGAATTTTAGCAAAATTCTTGCTCTGGTGCTCGCTCTCATGATGCTCATCAGTGTAGTTGTAGTAGTTCCTGCAAGCGCTGCAGAAGTTACATTCAACACAACTGCTCTTGAGCGTCTTGTAAAGCTCGGCATCTACAAGGGTTACGGCGCTAACGAGCTTGGCGAGAAGGACGACGTAACTCGTGAGCAGATGGCAATGTTTGTTGCACGTGTTTCCACCGGTAAGGTTGCAAACGACGCATGGGCAGACTTTGTTAACGACACACCTTTCAAGGACATCAACGATCGTCCTGCAGTAAACATCGCAGCAATCGCTTACGCTTATGATGAGGGTATCATCATCGGTAGATCCGCTGACGTGTTCGATCCTAAGGGCAACGTATCCTACCAGGAAGCGCTCACAATGGTAGTTCGTGCACTCGTTGGTTACGAGGCAACAAAGGATCTCAAGTATCCTAACGGCTTCATCAACGCAGCTATTAAGATGGGTCTCACAGAGGGCATCTCCGGCGTAGACTACGCTGACAAGGCAATCCGTGGCGTAACAGCTACAATCCTCTACAATGCACTCACAGTTGAGTACACTGAGTGGACATGGGGTCCTTGGGAGCAGGTTAACACCTTCGCTAACAAGTTCAACCTCACAACAGGTAAGTACATGCTCACTTCTACAACAGAAGTACGCAACAAGGCTGAATTCACACAGGTATTCCCCGGCACAGACGCATGTGTAGACGGTGACTATGTTGTATTCACAACTCTTAACAACGACGTAACTCTTGACACAGCAGCAGACAGATACGTTCTCGCAGCTGAGCTCGCTGACGATATCGGCGCAGACGTAACAGCTAAGATCGGTTATGTTTACGACCTCACATTCGAGGGCGAGAAGCTTGCTTGGGTTGACGAGTACGCTGGTACAAAGTACACAGACTACGGTACAACTTCCGACAAGATCGCTGTTTCCGGTGACTACCTCGTAGTTAACGGTCAGAAGTACGACGTAACAGTTGACAGAGTTGACCTCGAGTCCCTTAACCCCACAAAGATCTATGACCTCCGCCTCTTCGAGTACAACACAACAGCTATGACTGACGGTGTTGCATTCGACGCAAAGAAGGACGTTACCGCCCTTAAGGACAACCTGTTCCAGGAAGTAACACTCTTCGATACAAACAAGGACGGCATGTTCGACTACGGTATCTACATGCCTTACTACATCGGTAACCATGTCAAGTCCGGTGATTACTTCGTAGTTCCCTCCTCTCAGGGTGACTACACATGGCAGAGACGCGGCTACTTCGCTGCAGCTGACAAGATTGACAATAATAAGATAGCAAACTGGACATCTGATTTCAAGGACACTTACAACACACTCTACGTTTATACTGTAAACCCCGTATCCATGGATATCAAGACAGTTGAGTCCATCAAGCGCGAGGGCTTCAAGGGTGAGGTTACAAAGGTTGTAAACGATGCTCTTACAAAGAAGATCAAGTCCGCTACAGTTGGTGGTAAGGAATTCACAAACATCAACAAGCTCACAGACGCTAACCTCAAGGGTATCGAAGGCACCCTCACATTCGAGGAAGCAGATAGAATGCCTTCCGATCTTATTGCAGCCGGATGCGGCGCAGCTACATGGGAGAACGTATTCCAGGCAGTTCTCGAGTCCAATGGAGCATACAATGAACTGAGAGTATACAGCCTCGCAGGCTACACAATCTATGCATGGCCCTCTATCGTTCGTAACTACAACTTCGTTACATTCGACTGGTCTGACGCTACCTTCGCTCTTGACGGTAACGCTCTCGTAATCAACCGTGCACTCACAGACGCTTCCGGCAACTACACATCCGTTAAGGTTTCCGCTATCTACAACGAAGAGGGCGACCAGAAGGTAAAGACCTTCGACGGTATGGAGTTCGAGGCATTCTGCGACACAATCGACGTTCTTTACGCTAACCCCGACCTCAACCAGTACAACATGTACTTCAACGAGGCTCGCAAGGCTGCTGTTATGGCTACCGCTGAGTACGCAGAACAGCTCCGTCTCAACATCATGGAAGAGATCAACGGCACATTCGTTGCTACACCTGAGCTTTATGCTATCACAGGCAAGGATGCTGCAGGCAACCTCATCCTCACAGACGTTGACTATGACAATGCAGCTCTCGTAAGCTACGCTACAAGCGCTAAGAACAACATCAACAAGGTTAAGGTTAATGACATTGAGTTCATCAATGGCATCGCTAAGGGTCAGTTCGCTACTGACACAAGAAACGCAACTATCGTTTCCAAGTCTTCTAACATAGTTGTAACTGATGCAACTGTATTCACAATCGTTGCTGGCGACGGTATCTTCACATTCACAGGCAAGCCTGACAATGGTGATAAGCTCAGCCTCAAGGCTACTACTCTCGTTCTCGCTGCTAACGCAAATCAGATCATGATCGTTGATAAGACTCGTAACATCAATGAGATCGCTATCGGCGACGTTGAGTACGTTGGTAAGTTCCTTGACGAAAACAACGAGTGGTTCAGCTACACAGTTCAGAACACATGGGCATTCAACGCTAACACAGCTAACTGCCCCATGGGCTTCAAGTGGCTCGTTGACGCTGCTTACCTCATCACATCCGATACAAAGCTCGAGACAGTTGCTCTTGAGGGTGGCGTAGTTCTCTACACTTACACTAACCTCTACGACCTCGTAGCTTGCAAGAATGTTGAAAAGACATTCGCATTCGAGCTCGACCTCGTTCTCGGCAACGTTGTTGTTGATGATAGAGTAATCGGTATTGACGAGACTAAGACTCTCGATGATGTATTCCACATCTACGGTGCAAACAATGTTAACTGGATGACTGACACTTACGTTGGTAACTTCGTATCCGGCTCCACAGTTGGTTACTACGAGTTCACAAACGCTGGTAAGCTCATCGGTGTAACTCCCAGCTTCGTAATCATCACTGTTGCAGCTGACAAGGTAACTGTTTCTACAGCTATCAAGGATCTCAAGGCTGGTGCAGAAGTTATCTTCACACTCGTTAACGGCGTTCCCACAGGTTACGCAGTACAGTAATTGAAGATCGCTTAAAGTTAGTTAAATAACTTTGGGGCAGTCCCTTCGGGGACTGCCCTTTTGCTATGTAAGGCTCCCTCTGGAAGAGAGCTGTCGCCCGTAGGCGACTGAGGGAGAACGCGTTGACGAAGGATTTGTTTGTATCGTTTGTTGCGCTGGCTCCTTCCACTACTTCGTGGTCCCCCTCCCTCCCGGAGGGAGGCAAAAAAACGACGGCGTTCGGCCGTCGCCAAGCCCCTTTGAAAAGGAACCCCCCCCCCTTTAAAAAGGGAGTTGGATGCCCCAAACCAAGCTAAAAAGACGACGGCGTTCAGCCCCAACCCCCTTTAAAAAGGGTGTTGGATCCCCCAAACGAAACTAAAAAAACGACGGCTGAACACCGTCGTTTTCAAGTTTATTGGGATAATGTGTCTGTTTGTATTCTTCTTTTGCGAAAACGATGTTGTTGAGACATCGTTTTCGCCAGATTGGTTTGGGGTGTCCAGCCACCTTTTCAAAGGGGGCTGGGGGGTGGGGTGCTTTTTCAAAAGCACCCCAAGCGTATCCTCAACAAAACGTGGTCAGGGCCATGGGGTAATCCTTTAAGGGAAGGTTTACTATGTAATATCCTCCTCTGGGGTGAGGCTCGATCATAGAATCGGGGATCTCGTAAATTGAGCCGTCCATTAGGTCGACCAAGTGGGGCTTTTCTTTGATGCCTGCAAGGTGCAGAGTGACCGTTCCCTCGTAATCGGTGGTCATAATGTCCGTGGGTGTCCAGTAAACGTAAGCCCACTTTCCGTCGTTGTCCTTGAAGCATATAGTCGTGGTAGTGGTGTGATCGGAGTCGTGGGACAGCAATCTCTTTGACTGACGGGGTACCATCATGATAGGCAGCGGCTCTGTGTGAACGTCCTCTGAGAACAGGGCACAAATCGTTTGAAGTGCGCGGTGGGAAGGTTTGCGCTTGTATTCGTCCTTTGCCATGCCGTCCTCGCCAAACTCTGCGCCCAGGATTCCGAAATATCCGTAGTCGCGGTAGCTTTCCGTGTTGCCCTCAACTCCGTTAAGTCCCTCGATCATGTCAACGCAGGAGAAGTAGGAAATGAATTCGACCTCGGATTCAAGGTCGACCATGGTGTGGCGGAGAAGCTGCTTTGCCTGCTTTCTCTCGGTCCACGCGCCGTAGTGCAGAGCGCCTCTTCCGTCGCTTCTCGACTGGGATCCGCTTTCGCCCTGAATTATTTTTATGGCAGGATTGTACATATTGATAAGTCCGCGGAGAGAGCGCACGCGGGTGGGAACTCTTCTCTCGTCGGCGGTATATTCGTGATAGGTGATAGCGTCAACGTGATCCGCCATACCAACCTCAAAGGCTTCGGCAAGGAATCCCGAGGTCACCTGGCAAAGAGAGCCGCCGATTACCTTTACGTCGGGGTCTCCCGCGCGCAGTGCTTTTGCGGTTGCAATGGCAAATTGACCGTAAGATCTGCCGTCGGGACCGCGGTTCCAGTCCCAATCGCCGTCCGGCTCGTTCCAGACCTCGTAGTAGCGGACCTTGCCGCGATACTGCTTTGCAATAGCCGTGCAGTAATTTGCCCAGCCTTGCTTTGCCTCGTCGCAGTCGATGGGCAGAACGCCTACCGCGCCGAAGAACTCCCTCGCCTTTTCGCTGTAAAGTCCGTTGCCGTAGCAAAGGTCAATCCAGGGCTCGATGCCGCGAGAGAGCAGATTGTCTACAACAGAGTCAAGCCAGGCGAAGTCGTAAACGCCCTTTTCTTTTTCGGTTCTTGCCCAGCCCGACTGGATCCTCGCCCATTTGATGCCCGTTTCTGCCATTTTGTCGTAGGCCATTTCGGGGTCGTGCAATTCACGGTCAAGCTTTTCAAATCCGACACCGAGTCTCGAATATTTTATTTCGGAGGAGCTTTTTCCTTTAACGGCTCCGATTTTGATCAGTCTTTCCATAAGGTCTCTCCCTTTAAACTTTTGATTTTTTAACTTCACATACTATGCGCAGTCACGGTGTACCACGAATTTATAGAAAAATATTTGAATTTATTAACTTCTTTTTGCGATATTATACCTTATGTACAAAAATCAAAGGCTACCTATAATATATACGCCATAGGCGCAGATCCACGCCAGGGCGCATTGGAGAACGACCACTCCCGCCGACCATTTTGCTCCAAGCTCACGCTTGATCGATGCAACAGCTGCCACGCAGGGGGTGTAGAGGAGGCAGAAGGTGAGAAGCGCGGCGGCCGCGGCAGGGGTCATCACGGTCTTGAGCGCCTCGCCCGAGCCGAAAAGCACCGTCAGAGTTGAAACGACGCTCTCCTTTGCCATAAATCCCGTGACCAGCGCTGTGGAGAACCGCCAATCCCCAAAGCCCAGAGGCGCGAATATTGGGGCAACGAAGCCTGCAACGACGGCGAGGATGCTGTCCTTTGAGTCCTGTACCACGCGGAACGTGGGGCTGAAGGACTGCAGGAACCAGATAAGTACGGTAGCAACAAAAATAAAGGTAAAGGCTCTTTGTAAAAAGTCCTTAGCCTTCTCCCAAAGGAGCTGGAGAACGTTTTTTGCGGCGGGAAGACGGTAATTGGGAAGCTCCATCACAAAGGGGACTGCCTCGCCGCGGAAAAGAGTGCCGCGGAAGACCAGCGCCGTCAGGATACCTACAAGGATGCCGCCGAAATACAGTATCACCACCACTGTGGCCGTGTGTCCGGGGAAAAATGTGTCTGCAAGGAAGCCGTAAATGGGCAGTTTTGCACTGCAGCTCATAAAGGGAGTGAGCAAAACGGTCATTTTGCGGTCGCGCTCGGACGGCAGCGTGCGGCTTGCCATGACGCCGGGAACGGTACAGCCAAAGCCGATGAGCATGGGGACGATGCTTCGTCCCGAGAGACCGATCTTGCGCAGTAATTTATCCATGATAAAGGCTACGCGAGCCATGTAACCGCTGTCCTCAAGTATTGAGAGGAAGAAGAACAGCGTCACGATGGTGGGCAGGAAGGAAAGCACGCTTCCCACACCCCCGAAAATGGCGTCGATGACCAGAGAATGAATGGTTTGGTTTACATTGAGCGATGTCAGAAGACGGTCAACTACGTCGGTCAGCGCGGTAATACCAAGCTCGGTCAAATTTGACAGAGCCAGACCGATAACGCTGAAGGTCAGATAGAACACCGCCGCCATAATGGCGATAAAGCAGGGAATAGCGGTGTATTTGCCCGTGAGCACCCGGTCTATTCTACGGCTTCGCAGGTGAGATTTACTTTCCTTGGGTTTTACCACCGTCTCGGCGCAGATCTTGTTGATGAACGAGAATCGCATATCCGCAATAGCCGCCGCGCGGTCAAGTCCGCGCTCCTGCTCCATCTGGCAGATGATGTGCTCGATCATCTCCTTTTCGTTTTCGTCCAGGGAAAGTTGTTCCGCGATGAGAGATTCACCCTCCGCCAGCTTCGTGGCGGCAAAGCGTACGGGAATGCCCGCCGAGATGGCGTGGTCTTCAATTAGATGCATGATTCCGTGGAGACAGCGGTGGACCGCGCCGCCCTTGTCGGTGGCGTCGCAGAAATCCTGCCTTCCCGGCTTTTCCTGGTATTTGGCAACGTGCAAGGCGTGGCTTACCAGCTCGTCGATGCCCTCGTTTTTTGCCGCGGAAATTGGCACCACGGGGATTCCCAGCGCCGATTCCAGCTCGTTTATGCGGATAGCACCGCCGTTTTCGCGCACCTCGTCCATCATGTTCAGCGCCAGCACCATGGGGATATCAAGCTCCATCAACTGCATGGTCAGATAGAGGTTTCGCTCGATGTTGGTGGCGTCAACTATGTTGATGATGCCCTTTGGGTGACTTTCAAGGATAAAATTCCGCGAAACGATCTCCTCGCTTGAATAGGGGGACATTGAATAGATACCCGGCAGGTCGGTAACAAGGGTATCGGCCTTTCCTTTTATTGACCCGTCCTTGCGGTCGACGGTGACGCCGGGGAAGTTACCCACATGCTGATTTGAGCCTGTGAGCTGGTTGAACAAGGTGGTCTTTCCGCAGTTCTGATTGCCCGCCAGGGCAAAGGTCAGGGTCGTGCCGTCGGGTAGAGGATCTCCGTCGCCCTTGACGTGATATTTTCCGTCTTCACCCAGGCCGGGGTGGTCCATCAGACGCTTTCTCTGAGGCGCGGACGTGCCCTTTTCGCTTTCCGCCGGCTCGATCTTGATGTTTTCTGCCTCGGTCAGACGCAGGGTCAGCTCGTAGCTGTTCACCCGCACCTCCACGGGGTCGCCCATGGGGGCGTATTTGACCATGGTGAGGCGTGCGCCGGGGATCAGACCCATGTCAAGAAGGTGCTGGCGCAACGCGCCCTCGCCTTCTACCGACAGAATTCTGCCGGATTTTCCGATCTCAAGTTCTTTTAGTGTCATTTGACTCTCCGTTTCTATGTATACGTCTGTATACGTGTACATTATATCATATTTTTGTTGAATTTTCAAATCTTTTTCGACCGTATTAAAAAAATATTGACATTTTTTGGGTGTTGTGATATAATTTCTCTCGAAATTCCACAAAGGAGGTACAAAATTTATGTGGTTCTTTTTCGTAATCTTCACGACGATCATGTGGGGCGTGGCTGACCTTTTCTACAAAAAAGGGGCTGACGAGTCCGACAGATACAGCCATCTGAAAACGACAATGGCGGTAGGCGTCGTGATGGGCCTTTACGCCACCTATATGATAACTCTGGGCGGTGTTGACTTCCACCCCGTGAATTTGCTTATGTACCTGCCCGTTTCGGCCATGTATATCCTTTCAATGGCGATCGGATATTTTGGCTTGCGTTATCTTGACCTTTCTATTTCGTCACCTATTCAAAACGCTTCGGGCGCGGTATCTGCAATTCTCTGTCTCGTTTTCCTGCAGCAGGTACCCGACATACCTACGTCTATTGCGATAGTTGCTATCTGTGTGGGCGTTATTATGCTCGGCGTCTTTGAAAAGCAGGATATTGACAAGTGCGCCCTTGAGGGCGAGAAAAAGTACAGGATCGGCATCGTCGCATTCTTCATGCCCATTCTCTACTGTATCATCGACTCTTTGGGTACGTTCTTTGACGCTTACTACCTTGACGATATTGCAACTACGCCTCTCAAGTACGTCACAGAGGACAACTTTGAGGACGTTGCAAACGTTGCGTATATGTACACGTTCTTTATCGTAGCAGTAGTTATCTTCGTATTCCTGAAGATCAAGGGCGAGAAGATCTCCCTGCCCAAGGGTAAGAACAGAATTTTCGCGGCTGTTGCCGAGACTGCAGGTCAGGTGACCTACGTCTACGCCATCGGCGGAAGCGGCGTTGTGGCAGGTCCCGTTATCGCGTCCTACTGCATCGTTTCCATGATCCTCTCCCGCATTTTCTTAAAGGAAAAGCTGACCCTGAAGCAGTACGCTATGATAGCCCTTGTAGTCCTGGGTATCATCACCTTGGGCGTTATCGACGGTATCAACGGAGATCTGTAATTAGATTTTCGATCTGCTTCCTTGAATATTCCCGACGGGACGAGGCAAAGATATCTTATAAGTGAGGTTTTTTGAATGGGTATTGCCGTAAAGCTGATTCTGGCGTCAAATAAAATATTCAAAAAGCAGCTCCACCCGTTCAATATGCAGAACGACGGGGTCATGACCTACGCCCGTTGGCAGTTTGAAAAGGGTCACGAGACGGTGAAGCATTTTATGTCGAGGTACACCGAGCAGGAGATGTTTGAGGGCAAGGACGTGCTTGACATGGGCTGCGGTGCCGCGGGCAAGAGCCTTTATTATGTAAAATGCGGTGCTCGGCACGTGACGGGCGCGGAGATAGTTGCTCATTACGAGTCCGAGGCAAACGACCTTGCATCACAGCTCGGATACAGCGACAGATTTACCTTTGTCTGCGCTTCCGCTTACGAGCTGCCTTTTGAGGACAACTCCTTTGACACCATCATCATGAACGATTTTATGGAGCACGTTGACCGCCCCGAGGCAGCGTTGCGCGAGGCTTTGCGGCTCATTCGACCCGACGGCAGGATTTATATCAACTTCCCGCCGTATTACCACCCATTCGGATTTCACATGAGCGACGCTATCAATATGCCTTGGGTGCATGCGTTTTTCTCGGAAAAAGCGCTGATCGAGGCTTACAAAAAGCTTGTTGCCGACCTTCCCGACAGGAATACGCGCCTTGCATTCCGTTTTACCGAGGGCGAGGACGGGGTCACAAGGTACACTTATATCAACAAAATGACTCTCAAACGCTTCAAAAGGATGCTGAAGACGATGGGTATCAAGCCCGCTTGGTACAGCGAAGTTCCTTTGCGTTCGATCCTGAAGCCATTGGCGAAGATCCCCGGATTCCGTGAGTTTTTCGTAAAAATGGCGGTCTGCTCGATCTCGGGGGAAAGTAAATAACATAAAAAAGAGACTGCATTGCAGTCTCTTTTTTATATAACCGCCGATATGAGGATCATAGAGCAAAATCCGAAAAGCAGGGCGTAGGTGGAGGACTTGTCGCCGCCGTCCGCGTGAATTTCGGGGATCATCTCGTCGCTGATTACGTGAAGCATGGTGCCGCCCGCAAAAGCGAGAATAAAGGGGAGTGCCGTGCTTGCAATACCTATGGTGAGATACCCAAGGAACGTGCCTACCACCTCCACTGCGCCCGTGAAAAGCGCAATGGCAAGGGTTTTGCCACGGCTGGTTCCTGCCGCGAGCAGGGGTGCGATTATGACCATTCCCTCGGGTATGTTCTGCAACGCGATTCCCCACACGACGGCCAATGCATCCGCTGTGTTACCCGTTCCGAAGCTGACCCCTGCCGCGATCCCCTCGGGCAGGTTGTGGACGGCGATGGCGAGGACGAAAAGCATCACAGAATCAAGCTTTTGCGACTGCTCGATCCCCGATTGTCCCAGAGCAAACCGCTCAAGA